>CAKQHO010000073.1 GCA_934234185.1 uncultured Psychrobacillus sp.
CCTGTGGAAAATGCCAAAACCTTATCGGTCTGTTGAAGAAATGCTTTGATGAAATGGGAAATTAGCCCACACACAATAGCGACTCTTTGATAATTACTGTAATCAGTTGTTATTTTGTGAAATAATCGGTCTGCTCTAAAGCGAAACTCCAATTCCGACTCTCCGCCCTGTATTGGTATATGAACTGGTCTCCCTCCCTCTGGTAATGGATACTTAACAGCAGCCTCTTCTTTGGATAACCCAGCTAATACACCATTATTAAATTCCATTAAATCATCATCATACTGTATTTTACATTCCATCTCCTTTTGCAATATTTGCGCTGTACTTGCAGCCCTTTTTAACGGACTCGATAATATTATCTCAGGCGGAAATTT
The DNA here is from genome assembly GCA_934234185.1 of uncultured Psychrobacillus sp. Lineage (GTDB taxonomy): Bacteria > Bacillota > Bacilli > Bacillales_A > Planococcaceae > Psychrobacillus. The sequence continues at coordinate 378 of CAKQHO010000073.1, forward strand.
TTCTGAAACATACTTAGCCATACGCTTTGCTTGCATCTCTCCTAATTCTGTCAAAGGAAAATCTGCTCTTCCTTCGTGAACTTTTAATAAGTCAGCTTCTGATTGCCCATGTCTAATTATTAATAATTCCACTTTGTTTCTCCTTTTTAGTTATGTATTCTTCTCTCTATTGTAAATGTAACTCTATTTTCTTTATATAGATTCAGTTATTTTATTTTCCTAATACTACCTATTTTCTTTGAACTATAACTCTTCTTTCCAATGAAAAAAGAACAGATTTCATTTGGAGAAATCTGCTCTTTTTATTTCAACTATTCAAGGCATAGTCATTCACTATGGTTAGCTTCAAAATTATCTAGAAGTGCACGTACTTCATCTGTTGTTTTGGTATTCATTAGTTGGTTTCTTAATTCGCCAGCACCACGGAAGCCTTTCACATATATTTTGAAGAAGCGGTGTAAGCCTGTTACAGGACGTGGCAATTCTTCTTTATATTGATCGTGAAGGTCCAGCTGTAATCTTAATAGATCCAGATATTCCTTACTGCTGTGCTCTTTCGGCTCTTTTTCAAAGGCAAATGGATTTTTAAATATCCCTCGGCCAATCATAATACCGTCTACTCCATACTTTTCTGCTAGCTCAAGACCTTTTTGCCTGTCAGGAATGTCCCCGTTAATGGTTAGCTTGGTATGAGGAGCAATCCGATCACGTAATTCTTTGATTTCCGGAATGAGTTCCCAATGCGCATCTACCTGGCTCATTTCTTTTCTAGTGCGTAAATGAATCGAAAGGTTTGCAATATCCTGTTTCAAAATATGTGCCAGCCATTCCTTCCACTCTTCAATTTCGCTATAGCCAAGTCTTGTCTTTACACTTACTGGTAAGCCTCCTGCTTTGGCTGCTTGAATAATTTCAGCAGCTACATCGGGACGTAGGATTAGTCCACTCCCTTTTCCCCTTGATGCCACATTTGGTACAGGGCATCCCATATTAATATCCAACCCTTTGAAGCCCATTTCCGCCATCCCTATGCTCATCTGACGGAAGTGTTCAGGCTTGTCTCCCCATATATGCGCTACCATAGGCTGTTCGTCCTCTGTGAAAATTAAACGACCCCGTACACTTTTCTGACCCTCTGGGTGGCAATAGCTTTCCGTATTGGTAAACTCAGTAAAATATACATCTGGTTTCCCAGCTTTCGCTACTACGTGACGAAATACAACATCCGTCACATCCTCCATTGGAGCTAGCACAAAAAATGGCTTCGGTAAATCCTGCCAAAAGTTTTCTTTCATCATATTTCAGTCCCTCTCAAATTAAAAGCAGATGACTTAGAGAGTATGCTCACTTCTAAGTTGTCTGCTGTTATTTTTATTTCATTAATTTAAATAAGTGTCCTTCGTAGACACTCACACGAAAGTTTAAGATAAGCAACAATTATAAAACTGTTGGTCAATTACCCCATTATATTACAGTGACTAAATAAATTAAAGTCATAAAACCACACTAAATAATGGAGGTTTTAAGATAAAGAATAATTTTTAAAATTACTTAAGAATAGAGCACTTAGAATCATAAAAAAGTGTAATATGACAGATGTTCATTTTGGGATAGAATAGAGGCCTTCCAGAAGTCCTAAAACTTCGGGAAGGCCTCTATTTATTGCAACTAAGTATCTCATTCTATTTTATATATATAATGCTGCTGTTAAAGTTTCTTTCCTCATTCATTTCTGCAACAGATATTTTATTACCTGAAGGACTCCAGCTTATATGTGCATTTTCGACATTTTGGAGGATTTCTGAGGATTTTCCAGTTGAAACATTGTAAAGATATAGTCCACTACTTTCTACACCCTTGTTGACGGAAACTAGTTGATATGCAATCATATGCTGGTCAGGAGACCAAGAAGCGTCAGTAATATTAGAACCTTCAGCAATCGTACTTTGTATGTTTCCATCAGTATCCGCCATTACTAGCCTTATCATAGAATCTGTTGCTTGAGTAACCAGCATATACTTTCCATCGTGAGAGAGCGTTATTCGATCAACATTTTCCAATTGTAGATTCTTTTTTTCTTTGGTCATCTCATCCAGTTTATATACATGAACGGGTGGCCTGTCTTTTGTAGTTATATAATAGATATTTCCCCGTCTTTTATGAATTGAAAATAATTGTTCCTCCTGCAGCTCAGCAATATGTTTAGAATTGCCATCTGTGTCAGCTATATATGCTCCATCAACATAGCCAACACCAATTACACTTTGTTCGTCAGTCCACTCTGCTGTAGAGACACCACCAATGCTATCCTCTGTAACGGAAGATTGCTGCCCCTCCTCTAAGCTCATCATATAATGGGCTATATCTCCAATTGAGTATTCATAATATAATAGGTGTTTTTTATCTGGAGACAAAACTGCTCCTCCGAGAAATAAATTTTTTTGTGCTTTTATTGTTTTTAATTGTTTGTTATCCAAATTGTACGTATAAATACTTCTAGGATAGAACTCCGCATTCTCTAGCAGACTCATTCTTTCAAATTCTTGGTTTTCTTTTGCCATAACAACAGTGTATTCATCTAACCAGTCGGTAATTTCCATCCCTTCATATTTTTCCACTTTATCAATGGAAAAGAATTCTAAATCAGCATCATTATCTTCGTTTCCATTTTCCACAATGCCTTTTTCTGATTTTTCTATATATATCCTATTTTCTTCATCGCTCCTACTACATGCTGATAGAGTCAAAAAGACGAATAAGAACATAGCAATTGTTACAAATCCCTGCTTCTTCGTGTAAATCATCTCCTTCTCTATTATCCTATGCAAAATACAGCTAATATCCTCACACCTGATTAGTTTATACAGCCAACAGAGTGGCTTCGTTATTTTCGCCAGCAAAGATAGTAAACCATCATGTGCTTGTAGGTTTTATTTCTTATGTTAAGTTGCTGCGTAAGGTTCCATTCAAGATCCATTCATGCATATAAAACTTAAAAAAGAACGAATTTCTAAATAAGAATCCGCTCTTTTCATTAACTGACTCCATCCCGACAATTACCCCTAAAAAAGATGGGCCTTGAAGTTTATTGGCTAGTTCCTATACCGGTGACTGCCAATTATTTAGATAAAGCAATTTTAATATGGGCTAAATGGTGTTCCTCGTGCCAAGCTAATTTTGCAATGTTTGCTGCTACTGTTACTTTACCATTTACCTGATGAGTAAATACACGCTCTAATTGGTTTTCAGTTAAATGGTGTCCTAAAGACACTATCCGCTCATTTAAACCTTCCAATAATTTAATAGAGCTTTTTACTGGAAGCTCTGTGTCCGGTTGTACAGCCCATTTTTCTTGATCAAAACCTGGTGCTAGTGGATTATTATCAGTTAAAGCTAATTTCAAACGTTGGTACATGTTCAGCTGGGAATCAGCAATATGATGAACAAGCTGCCTTACAGTCCAGCTCCCTTCACGATAGGTTTTGTTTAGTTCTTCATCACTCAAGGAGCCGACCGTCTCTTCGAGTCGAACTGCATAATGTTGGATTTCCTTTAGCCATTCTTGAATATTCTCAACTGTCACTTTTTCGGGAACTTGCATTTCACCAATTGGGTACCTTACATCCATTTTAAGCCCTCTTTTCTTTATACTAAGAATATTAACCCTAATATATCAACTGGCTAAATTGTTGTAAACCTTTCCATTTTATACGAAATTCTTCTATTAGTTTGGTTCTAAATAAACCTCAAAACCTGATTAGAAGTTATCAACGAGGGTAATATAAGAATGAGGTGATAAGAATGTCAAACATGATGAATAAAGAGGAAATTGAAACTTTAAGAGATTTAATCAAGGACATTGACACAGCCATGCTGACAACCGCTACGGAAGAGGGACTTGTTTCTCGTCCGATGAAAACACAAGAGGTAGAGTTTGATGGCGACCTATGGTTTTTTACTAAAAAAGATACAAATAAATATGATGAAATACTAAATGACCAGGATGTCAATGTTGCTTATGCAGGGAAATCCTATGTTTCTGTTCGCGGAAAAGCAGAAATCGTGGAAGATTTAAACAAGAAAAAGGAACTGTGGAGCAAAGTATATGATCAAATAATGCAAACTACTTATGACGATCCTAACGTCATCTTACTAAAAGTAAAGGTAGAAGCAGCTGAATATTGGGAACAAGGAAATTTCTTGAAGAAGGTTGCGTATCTCTACAAACGAATGACAGGGAAAAATTCTCAGGAGTCCGATATTAATAAATCGATCGAATTGAATAATTAACAACTAGACAGGTTATTCTCTAAGAATATTTGAGCTAGTTCCTGAAAATGGAAAAGCCAAAACGCTATTAATCAACGTTTTGGCTTTTTCATATTGTATTGATTTTATTCAAAAGAGACTTATACTGACAGTCCCCATAATATACCTAAATGATTATGAGCAACTCTTAAACTTCTCACTATATGAGTAATTCTATGGTCGCATAGTTTTTCATTGTAATTTTAGACAATACTTTTTTATCTCATTTGTAATTTGGTAGGGACACAGGCCTACAGGCCATCACGACTCAAAGAGAATGCAAAATAATGATAGTCCTCAAAAGCCACCATCGTGAACTCATTTTTTTAATTAAATTATTTACTATACTGAAAACCAAGCAGTATATTAGACAATTAATTGATGAACTTCACCAGAAATGAACATTAGGAAACCTACCAAAGATAATATAATACCTACAATAAACGTCCAAGGATTATCTTCTTTTTCCTTATCAAAAGTAAAAAAGGTCACAATACAAAAGATAAGCGTAATGATAGAAAAAGGATATTTGGGAAATAAGAAAGCAAATCCACTAATAATCATAGCAACCATACCATAAGGATTTTGAGATGGGATTTTATCCATATATTCCCTACTATCATCAGATAAACCCTCGTGCCTGTCTCCCCATATATCTATATCCTTCCACCTGTTTAGGAAGACGATAATTTTTTTAAATATGTTCATAAGTCACCACTTTTTCATTCATCGAACCTTTTACCGAGCAATATCTACTTGGTTAGGTTAAGTGTAAATCTATACAAATATATCCTAACTTTAACATAAATAGCCGGTTTAGTCGGTAGTATTATTAAGTTACTTATCCCGTAATACCACCTGTGGTTGAAGATTGATTAGTTGTCTGTGATGTTGATGAAATAATTACGCATCAATTTACCCTACTGAAATCTCACCCAAACATATGACTTGTCAATTGTTGACTAATCAAATAAGATAATAACCTATCCAATTTCAGCAAAGAAGGGTGAAAAAAATGTCACAACAAAAAACAACTTTAGAAATACTAATGGATGAACGTAAATCAGTACGTAAATATGAGCCTGGCGTGACAATACCTCGCAAGACAATCCAACATATTTTACAGCAAGCAACATCCGCTCCTTCATCAAGTAACTTACAGTCTTGGCGTTTCCTGGTAATAGATGATCCTGAGCAAAAGAAAGAATTACGCATCGCTGGATTTAATCAGGAGCAAATTGAAACATCCTCTGCGATTATCGCAGTAATAGGCGATAACGAGATGTATAAAAATGCTAAGCAAATTAATGATTTAAATGTTGAGCTTGGCTATATGCCACGTGAAATTGCAGATATGATGATTGCTAATTCTGAATCTATGTATAGTAATTTATCTGAAGCTGAAAGAACCAATATCGCACATTTAGATGCTGGTTTAGTTTCTATGCAGGTAGTATTATTAGCGAAGGATATGGGCTATGATACAGTAATAATGGGAGGCTTTGATAAAGCTGCATTTGCTAAAAAATATGAGTTACCTTCCAATGAAATACCAATGATCTTAATTGCTATCGGGAAGCCGGCTATGCCAGCACGTAATTCATCACGTTTACCGATTGAGCAAATCGTTCGCTTTACTAGCTAAGTAAAATGCTAACATTTAAGTATCAGATAATCTTCCAAAATCTTATATTATAAAGACCATTTGGTAAATATGAAGAGAATTCTATGTGAGGAGTAATAGTATGGAAGTTTGTTTCGACGATAAAAAACAAATGATTATGATGCTGAAAAGATTAGACCGTCATGTTACGCAAATTTTTGAAAAAAGAACAGAAGTTAGTTTGACAAGATATGAAATTTTAGCTTCATTAGTTAAAAAGAGTAGTGTTACACAAAGGGTACTACAACAATCTTTAGCTATCGATCAATCCGCTATCACTCGCCATTTGAAGTTGCTTGAAGAACAGCAATATGTCGAACGCAAACGTAATGAAAAAAACAATCGTGAAGTACTTGTAACGATTACGGACAAGGGACGAGCATTATTAGAAGGTTGTACAATGTTTAAAGACCAATTTCTAAACAATCTCTACGATGATTTTTCAGATAGCGAACTAGTGCAACTCAAGCAATTTCTCACACGCTTGAATCATAATGTTGAGAAGCTATAATGTTTGTTCTTTCATGAAAAATGTATCGTGTTACCACTTTTCCGAATGCTTTCCTCTATAGCAGCTAGTAAATACTTTCTTAAAATATAGAAGAACGATTTCCAACAGGAGGAAATCGTTCTTCTTTTATTCCAATAACTTCAACAAACTCAGCAGATACAAAATGCTATATCTAGAGTAAAAAATCAGTCTTCTTCAAGCAAGTTAATCCAAATACTACCGCCGCTTACAGTAACATAATAGTTTCGTTCGATTCCGTAAGCACTTTTAAAGCGGATATAAGTATTGCCATCACGCTTCGCAGTTAGCAAAACACGGTCTCCTTCTGTAATCTCTACCTCAACTATGGACTCATCTTCCAGGGAATAAGTCCAGCTTCCCTCCTCCAGGAATATCTCTTTGGACTTATCTGATCCAGTTAAAAGAGCAAATACTATAACAACGGTTGCAATGACAGAAAGTGCCGCCAGGCGATGCTTTTTCTTATTCAACAAAACAAAAACGAAAAACACCGCTAGACTAAGAGCAAATATAGCGCTAAGCAAATGATTCGGGAAATTTGCCATTGCCGCCCTAAAATAGCGGACACTAGAAGCTGCAAGATAACCTGTTGCCACAGATAAAACTAATACGCTAAGCCAGTCTTTTCTTTTAAGCTGGAATGCAATAACAGCACCCGGTAAAGTCAGAAGCGTAATTTTAAACCAGTAATCATAATAGCGAAAGATTTCCCATCCTTGTGCATAAAACGGTACCTCGATTAAATAGATGAGGGGCTGACTGACAAGAAAGAATACGAAGCATTTCAGTGCAGCTTCCCACCACTTTTTACAATTCAGGATAATGAATACCGCAAAAAGAATCCACCAGTCAACATAAATGGCGATGTCCTGAAATGACGTATCTTTCAAAAACGGAATCTGATTGATTAGTGCTGTATACACTGCCGTAATAATAGCCAATAGAATCACTTTCAGCCAAGTCATATGTACTTCACCAAAGTATTTTTGAATCTTATTCATGTGTTCTCCTCTTATTAAAAGCTTGTTTGATATACCAACAAGCTTGTGTTTTCTATAATTTATTTAACTCGACATCTAATTTATCTATTTCATTCTTTCGTTCGACCAACGTAATTAAACCCAAAAATTGAAATCCTTCAGAACTTACTACTCCCTTTTTTCTAGAAAATTTTTATTCAGGTGAGAATCTAGCTAATGAATTGAAATTCCTTGTCATTTAATATATTGATTACTCACTAGCACGTCTTGAAGCAGCTCAGTTGGAATTTCAAACGTTACAAGTCCCATAAAGCCTGGTCCTACCTCATATACATCAAAGGAAATCATTAGTTTTCCTGCTTCGGTAATATAGAAGTTTTGCTCAGGTGAAATGCTCTTAAAGGCACCACCATATGTTGAATCATACCATTCTGTACCATCTACCCAATACATTTCACTTCCGTTTGTTTCAATCATTTTATTTCTCATTTTTTCTTCTAAGTAATGACTTATAATTTCGATGTAGCGATCATCTTTAAAAAGACTAGGTAAAGTAATGACCGTTTCATCTTTTTTATCAATTGTTGTGTATTGCATAACAGTGGAGGATGAAACGACCGTAACTTCAACATACCGGCCAAATGACAATAGCTCATCGGTATCTGTCTCGATAATATAGCCACTATTGACGGACATATTTCCAGCTTCTATTTCCTCTATCTCATCCTTGAATTGCTCATAGAGAGCTTTTCCTTCCTCTGCATATTTGACATTCAATGCCTCGATATAATCAGACGATCCCGAAATTTGGGGTACTTGAATGTCTGCTGTATATTCGTTCTCCTCCATTTTATACTCCGTAAATGTAAGCACCTGTACAACTGGACCAAGCACAGGAATTTCCGCTAAATTTTTCGCCATTGCTGGATTTGTATTTAACCCCACGGTGAACAGCACTGCTGCGGCCGCAACCGTAGTTAACACAATTGGTAGTGTACGCTTTTTCTTCTTATGAGGGCGTTTTAAATTTTTTTCAATCATTGCCCCTAGCTCCTTTGGAATCGGTACGTCTTTATATTGTTCGTTTAACTTTTTTAGTTTGTCATTCATTGGTCTCTATTACCTCCATCTCTAACTCAATTTTTAATAGCTTTAACGCTTTATAAAGTCTTGATTTCGCTGTGCTTAGTGGAATTGTCAAAATAGTTGCGACATCCTCAATTATTAAATCCTCAAAAAAGCGCAACACTATGACTTCACGTAGCTGTAGAGGTAAATGATGTAATGCCTGGTGTAAATCAAAATTTCGATATGTATCTTGCTCAGATATTAAGAGGAGGGCGTCGTCTCCAATGAGTTCAACACGCTTATGTTTGCGTAAGAAATCTATTGCTGTGCGCACTAAAATCGTATAAAACCAGCTTTTCATTTGCGCACGATTTGTCAGCCTCTCAAGTGCCAACCAGCCTTTTTGAATACTGTCTTGTACGATATCAAGTGCATCCTGCTCATTTTTGGTATAGCTATACGCTAATAAATATAGTGATTTTTGTTGCATGCGAACAAACGTTATAAATGCATCTTCTAATTCTTCTGTCATTCCTTGAAACTCCTTTTGTATTCTGTCGACAATTATAAGACGAATGGAGATAGACGGAAAGTTTAAAAGGAGAAAAAAATTTCCCCAACAAAAAAGCATCTCTCATTTATTTAGAGAGAATGCTCTAGCTAACGATCAGTTGAGGTGGAGTATTAACACTTTTAAACCGTCTGCTTTTTCTATGTTTTAATCTTCACAATGTGTGGGAGTTGTGTGGCAACACATTGGTGCTGGTGGTTTTAAGTAATTGGCTAGGTCCAACAATCGTAGAACCTAGCTCTTTTTAGTATGCCTAAATTTTTATTTTGGAATGTTATTAGATTAATTTTTATATGCTTTATTATAAATCCTTTCTTTACTAAAGGATCCGTTAATTGAATAGTAAAAGATGCCATTTCGATTGTTTCTATCTAAAAAAGGTAAAATGGATAAAGGTATTGAAATGATTAGATACATTTAAATTGCCTTAATTAGAAAGGAGAGAATGTATGATGGATATACTATTAAAATATATGTCTGACTTTACTTTAATCAACGAAGATGAACAACGCGCGATCTATGAAAGCTTACGAATTGATGAATATAAAAGAGGACAATATCTTCTTAGACAAGGAGAACGTACGTCCATTAAATGTTATTTCGTATTAAAGGGATGTGTTAGACAGTATTTTGTAGATGAATCAGGTAAAGAGGGTACAACAAATTTTTATACTGAAGAACAAGCTATCCCGATTATCAATGAAAAAAATCAAGGTGATTTGTCCAAATATTCACTGGTATGTGTTGAAGATTGCTTATTAGTTGTTGGTGATGTTGATTCTGAAAATACGATGTTTAACAAATACCCACAACTTGAAATAATGATACGCAAAATGATGGAAATAAACGTTGGTGAAATACAAGAACAATTCGGTGAATTTATTAGTTCTTCTCCAGAAGAACGATACGAATCCGTTTTAAGGAAACGCCCCGAGTTAATTGACCGTATACCACAACATCAATTGGCCAGTTACCTTGGTATTACTCCTGAGTCATTAAGTAGAATTAAAAAGCGAATTAACAATAAATTTTAAAATAGATGTTATTAATATTCCTCCATGATTTCACCAAACATTATTACACCATATACCGCCCTTGGTCTTTGTAATCATCACTAAAAATTTCTTAAAGTGTTAAAAATTAACTTAAGTCAATGAACGGTTTTACTTTACTGGTTATTATTAAGCTAAAGATATTAGCACTTGGAGGAGATTTTTATGAAAGCTATCGTTTGCGGTAAATATGGTTCACCCGATGTACTTGAATTAAAAGAGATAAAAAAGCCTTCCCCTACAGACAACCAAGTATTGGTGAAGGTTCATTCGGCATCTTTAAACTTTGGCAACTTAGTTCTTTTGAAAGGCAAACCCTTCTTAGCCCGCTTTGCCTTCGGACTAACGAAACCAAAATACACGATCCCAGGAGGTGATATAGCTGGCACGGTGGAAGGTGTCGGGAAAGACGTTAAGCTATTTAAAGTAGGGGATGAAGTATTTGGAGACCTCTCTAGTTGTGGCTGGGGTGGTTTTGCTGAATATGTTGCGGTACCCGAATACGATTTAGCCTTAAAACCAACCAACGTCTCCTTCGAAGAAGCTGCTGCAACTCCTATGGCGGCGGTGACTGCCTTACAGGGGCTCCGAGATAAAGGGGACATTAAAACGGGACATAAAGTATTAATCTATGGGGCATCTGGAGGCGTCGGTACTTTTGCGGTACAAATTGCTAAATCATTCGGTGCTGAAGTAACGGGAGTATGTAGTACTCGAAACGTTGAAATATTGCGTTCAATCGGAGCCGACCATATCATTGATTATACAAAAGAAGGCTTTACACAGCATAAGCAACGTTATGATTTAGTTCTTGGCGTGAATGGTTCTAATTCCATTTCAGCCTATAAACGTGTACTCAAGCCACATGGGAAATTTGTTCATATAGGAGGCTCTGAGTCTCAACTATATCAAACATTATTACTTGGACCTTTTATCTCAATGACTGGAACCAAGAAAATAAGCAGCCTATTACAAAGAGCAAACCAAAAAGACTTAAATGCTGTAAGGGAGTTACTTGAGTCTGGAAAAGTAAAACCAATAATTGATAAAGCGTTTAAGTTAAGTGAAATAAAGGAAGCATTTAACTATTTTCAGGAAGGCCACGCTCAAGGTAAAGTGGTGATTACTTTATAACGGGTTGCCTGCCTACCTCCATTCAGAAATATAAAAGCAGACGGGAACTAGAAGGACGCTACCGACACTTCTAAACCGTCTGCTTTTTACTTTACTCTTATTCTACTCTATCCACTCCACCGCCTCGCAATCTTTGAAGTATGTTTGGCATACAATTAGTTCTCCACTTTCTTTTCTCCATCATCCCTCTAGACTCATCCATAAATTCATGAGTGATTCTAGCTCATCATTTAATTCTAATTTCCTGGAATGTAGGTTGTGGAGTACTTCATAATCGCTATGTTCTACTTTCATTGCTAGCTCAATTTCATTTATTTGTTTCTCAAGTGATTCAATTTCTTTAATGCCTGAGCCTTTTTTCTTTCCTTATTATCAGTATTGGATTGCTCCTTTTGTTTCTTCACCTTCCCTTCCTTAACGATCGACTCGTCCTTATTTAATAGGTTTAATTTCTCTAATTCACTCCGATAATCGTCGAAGTTTCCTGAATAGCTATTGAAAGTTTGATGTTCAATGGCAAGAATACGCTGAGCCATTTTATTAATAAAATATCGATCATGGGATACGAAAACAATGGTACCTTCAAAGTCCTCTAGTGCCTCTTCGAGTGTTTCAATCGAATCTATATCCAGATGGTTCGTCGGCTCATCTAAAATTAGTAAATTAATATCTTGGTGTAACAGCATGGCAAGCTTCAGCCGTATTCTCTCGCCACCAGATAAATGTTTTACTTTTTTAAAGACACTGCTCTTATAAAACATGAATTTTGATAAGTATTCCCGAGCTTTACCTTCAGAAATGGAGATATTTTCTCTAAATGTTTCAAGCACTGTAAATTCCTCCTGATGAAAATTGATTTTCTGTGGTAAATATGCCGGCATTACGTTAGCCCCTAATTGTACTATTCCTGCGTCCGGTGTTTCTTCACCTAATAGCATTTTAATAAACGACGATTTCCCACTACCATTCGGACCAATAATCCCCACTCTTTCACCATATTCAATTAGCATATCTGCATTCTTGAAAATTGCTTTATCATCGTAAGTCTTCGTTAAACCAATCACTTTAATTGTTTCATTTCCCGAACGGTGTGCTACCGATAAATCGAGCCTCATATTGCGATTTTCAAAAGTAGGTTTATTAATTCGCTCCATTTTATCTAGTTTCTTTTGGATGCTCCCAGCTCTTCTGAAGAATTTGTTATTATCCGCTCTCATAGCCCAATCCCTTAAAGCCTTCACTTGCTCTTCCATATTACCAATCTTTTTTTGTTGCTCACGGAAATGCTCGTACTGAATCCGCATATTTTCTTCCTTTTGATGAACGTATGAGGTATAGTTACCTTTGTAACAAATCGATTCCATGTCCTCTACTTCAACAATTTTCATAACAACGTTGTCTAAAAAGTATCGATCATGCGAAACAATGAGCACAATCCCCTTATAGTTCGTTAAATACCCCTCTAGCCATTCAATCGATTCCATATCTAAATGATTGGTAGGTTCGTCTAGCAATAAAATATTCGGATTATGAATTAAGAGTTTCCCCAGTACTACTGTTGTTTTTTCGCCACCACTTAAAAGGCTAAATTCTCTATTTAAAAAATTCTCATCAAACTTCAAACCACTACATACTTTGCTTAGCTTTTCAACTTTCTCGTAACCGCCTTTTAGCTCAAACAATTGAATCAAATTACTGTATTTACTTAGAATTTTCTCTAATTCAATACCTTCTAAGTACTTCATTTGCTCTTCTAAATCCCCCATTTGGCTTTCAATAATATCAACCTCTTCAAACGCTAAGTTTAGAACGTCTATTACTTTTAAGCCTTCAGGATACACCGGCGTTTGTTCAAGATACGCACAACTAGTTCCATTTGACATTCTAATTAACCCTTCATCATATCCATAACTTGACGTTTGTGGGTAACCTGGATAGTAATTCATCGGTTCCATACCAGCGACCAATTTTAGAATTGTACTTTTTCCACTTCCATTTGCTCCTACAATTCCTATTTTCTCTCCCTCATATGCTTCAAATGTTATATTTTTTAAAACAAGTGTAGCTTCCATATATTTTTTAATCCCAGTTAATTTTAATTCAATCATGCAAATTCCCTCTTTCATCCATATTAAAATTTGCATCTCTTATGGACAGGCAAAAGAAGTTAACTATTAAGTTAGGAAAATACCTTATGCTCCAACGTAGCGCTGAATAGTATCTATTTTTAAAAGATCTTCTTTAGAACAATAAAAAGACTATAAGAAGATACACCCTTCTTACAGTCCATAGTCATCGAATAATAATTAGCAAAATAAATAAGCAAAATTGGTCCCTGTCTAAAAGAGCAGAATCATGCTACTAGCTAATTTAATTATATTCCACTTCCAGTTAAGTAAGTATCCTTCTACATTGCCTGATTCATAAAAGAGCATACTAAATAAACTAAATAATATTAGCTCTTTACAAAATCTATTAATTTAAAAATAAATTAATATTAGCAATTAGATGGCCTCATAAACTTACTTACCTCCTTTAATATTTCATACATTGTAACAATAAAACTTTTTATTGTAAATAGTCTGCCACTTTATTTTACAGGGCAACTCCTAATTCAATTAATGCTCTTCCAACAACTTCACCAAAACATGTTGTATATAAATATATTCAATTGGAATATTACTATTGAGCGTTTATTTTCAAAATATATTTTTTACTCTTTTAGATTTAAGATGTAAAACAAAATGGAGGCAATTGTATGAAAGGCTGGCTTTTTTCAGGCACTAACAAACCATTAGAATTGATTGAAAAGGAAGATCCAAAAGCAATCCCTGGTCACATTGTTATAGAGGTAAAGGCGGCAGGCCTATGCCATTCAGATGTGGCAGCATTACAAGATCCAGGCTGGATGCCTCTATTCTCGAATGGTCCCGTTATTATGGGACATGAGTTTGCAGGGGTTATTATTGAAGTAGGCGAAGGCGTTGAAGGCTTTAAAGTTGGTGACCGTGTTGGGGCAATATGAACTACCTTCCAATGAGCTACCAATGATTTTAATTGCTATCGGAAAGCCTGCTATGCCAGCACGTAACTCATCACGCTTACCAATAGAACAAATCATTCGCTTTTCTAGCTAAGTAAAATGCTAACGTTTAAGAATCAGATACATCTTCCAAAATCTTAAAAATGAAGCGCATTTAATGTAAGTAGTAATAGTGTGGAAGTTTGTTTTGATGATAAAAAAACAAATTATTATGAGATTAAAAAGATTAGATAGGCAGTGACAAGCTATCAATGGATATGGTAATGCAGCAACTGAATTCATAGGTCGGATGGAAAATAGATAAGTGGATGATTATGGCTTTGCTCCTTAAAATGTAAATTCCATGAAAGCACACTGCCGGAGTATAAGAAGGAGATTTCTGTGGCTACCAATTTGGTAGCCACTCATACTGTTTTATTTTTCTTAGATATAAAGAAAAATCCAGCTATTAGAGGGTATAACAACATAAGAATCAACAACTGGTCTAATCGATTAATGTCTTCATTTTCACTGTTTCTAATTGTAATGAAAGTTTGAACTAAAAGAAAAATAGCATATAAAGATAATGTATACTTTAGATAATTTCTAGTAAAAAGTATTAATAAGAACATTATTAAGCTCGTAGTCATAATAAAAATATTCATGTACTTTAGCTGATCTAACGTATACCATACTGGGAATTCAGAAAGCATAAGTGCTTTGAGTAAAAAAATAATAACAAACATACTTGCTAAGAGATAGAAACCGATGGCTGAAAGAACTTTATCTTTTAAAGTCATATAAACCTCCTACCCATTTATAATTATTGGTATTATCTCATATCTACCAGTTAATCACACTAATTTATCCACTAATATAAATTTCTTCCAATCACATTGTAATTAACAAAATTACTAGAAGGTAAAAGCTATGTCATTTAACTAGTAGGTATATAACCCAGATACCTTGAACAAAATGGAGATAAAAACTGGGGCGTGCTTATGGCTATTTGTCCATTGTGTAATGCATTACAACAACTGAATATAAATTGTCCAAGCTGTAACATACAATTGAAGGATAGTGGGAAAGTCTCTGATTATTTAGATGCTTACGGTCATTATAATGATGAGGAAACAAATAAAATGGGGGACGGTTTTTTAAATACGGCAAAAGACCAAATCTGCCCTCACCTCATGGTTTGTAATGAATGTGTATATGAGCAAGTTGTGTTTATTAAAGAAGTAGAGAAGTAATCAAAGCTAAAATTCACTATCGTCATTTTATAGAAAAAGTCGATTAAAGATAAAAAAATGCTAAAAGCAAACGGTTAGTTAGAGGTGCGATACCAGCACATTAAACTAAACCCCGATTGGACCCTTTAAAAAAAGTGGACCTATTCGGGGTTTTATCTATTATGGATTACATACTTGTATCGGATTATATGGACTATTACATTAATACAGTAGAAATCATTCTTCTTTTCTTTTATTAGAATTATATAGTCACATGCGCACAAAGCTAAGTAAGGTGCTGACTCCTAGCTTTTTTAATTTAGCAACGTCCCGGCTTGTGTTTCGCCATATAAATGGTGTATTTTCTTGATGGAGTTATCAAGAGTCTTACTTCCAAAGTTTTCCAAAGAAAAAACGGCTTCCTCTATTTCTTTCAAGCTTCTATCTTTATGGGAAAATAAAGCCCAATCGACAATACTAGCAACAGATTCTTCGTCTAAATACATTCGATCGTAAATATAAGCTTTATACAAATAACTTGGATAATGTTCCTTGTCGATTTCTAATACTCTCTCAAACCTTCTAAGTGCACTATTTAAATCCTTCATTTCATATTCAATAATCCCAAGAATATAATATCCAAAAGGAGAATT
The DNA here is from genome assembly GCA_934234185.1 of uncultured Psychrobacillus sp. GTDB lineage: Bacteria > Bacillota > Bacilli > Bacillales_A > Planococcaceae > Psychrobacillus. Next base: position 16,593 of record CAKQHO010000073.1, read on the forward strand.
AGGATGAAATTGAATATATTTCTCGATATCTTTCTTAGCTTCTGTATGGTTTTCTAAATTATAATAAGCTCTTCCCCTCAATTCGTAAAAAGCACTCTCTTCAGGCTCTAAAGAAATCGCTAATGAACATTCCATTATCGTGTGATGATATTTCTTAGACTCAAAATAACATTCTGCTTTATGCCAAATATAATCGGTGTTATTAGGCTCGATTTCGATAGCCTTTGTATAATCACTAATTGCTAGATCTAACTTATCAATAGCTCGATAGTTATGGGCTAATCCAATATAGTAAGAAGCAGACTGTAAACATGATGAATCCATTTTGCTAACTTTATATAAGTTTTCTAAAGATTCCTCGTATTTTTTGTTTAAGTATAATATGTAACCTATTCTATGCCTTGCTTCTACATGGTCGTAAAGTGCAATCGCTTTTTTAAAGAAATCTTCAGCTTCTATTGTTCGGTTTAACCGCAACAATATTTCTCCTCCTTGCAAATAATTAAGATAATCATCACCCTCTATCTTTAATAACTCTTCATTCATTTTGAGTGCTTTTTCAAACTGACTATAGTAAAAATATACATCCGCAAGTCTATAACAAAGAAGCGGTGAATTTGGCTCTTTTTGATACAGTTCTTCAAGAAGAGCAATTTCTTTTTGTTCCTCTTCCATCATTCTAAATATAGAAGCTTGTTCAAAATAGCTAGAATAATTTTCTGAATCTATCTTTATTACTTCCTCAAATTCAGCAAGGGCTTCCTCTAGGTTATTTAA
>CAKQHO010000074.1 GCA_934234185.1 uncultured Psychrobacillus sp.
GGACAAAACCTCCAGAGTAATAAGGTTAAATCTAATAGGAAACGTCTGCAGCCATTCATTCGTCACAAGTAAACCAGTGTTGTTAATGTCAAAGAATTGGGAGCATTTCTGTGCGTAACTACGAATCAATCTTTTAGCATCCTCTTGCTTTCCCATATCAATATTCAGTTGAATTAAATGCATGTTATTCAAAAAATCATGCATGGAATGACGAAGTACTTGGTTTATTGAAATCGTTTTATCGCTCATATTAGTATACACACTCCAACGTTTACTATCCTCTATTAAGTATAACAGGTACGCCCACTTTTTGCTTTGATCGAATATATACTTTTTCCTATTTATGCAATTCTATTTATGACTTGGTAATTTTTTCATAAAACTTCCCACGAAAAAAGGACTGCATAAATGCAGTCCTTTTGAATTCGCACATTAAGCTTCTTGAGCTACAGGATATACACTTACTTTTTTCTTGTCACGGCCATAACGCTCAAAGCGTACTACGCCATCAACTTTAGCGAAAAGAGTGTCATCCCCACCGCGTCCTACGTTTTCACCTGGGTGAATTTTTGTTCCGCGTTGACGGAATAAAATTGAGCCACCAGATACGAATTGTCCGTCAGCACGTTTAGCACCAAGACGTTTGGATTGTGAGTCACGACCGTTTTTAGTCGAACCTACTCCTTTTTTCGATGCGAAAAACTGAAGATCTAATCTTAACATATGTTCCACCTCCTACTTTTTGAAGGTAATTTTTATATACTTTTCGTAATCTTGCTCAATCGTTTGTAAAGAGACAATCATTGATTCTAAAATTAACTGTATGTTAGCAGCCTTTTCAGAGTTTTCAATACTAGGTACTTCAACGTATAAATACCCTCCGTCACCCTTTTGCTTAATGATAGGAGTAATTTCAGTTAATACTATTATGGCATTTACAGCACCAAACGATACAGCAGATGCACCAGCACAAACTAAATCTTTCCCATGTTCAGCAAAATCAGCATGTCCCTTCATTTCAAAAGAATGAATAAGACCTAATTGATCTCTTGTTACAGTCACTTTAATCATATTATAAGCTAATAGATTCTACTACTAATTTAGTGTATGGTTGACGGTGACCTTGTTTTTTACGATAATTCTTTTTAGCTTTGTATTTGAAAACGATGATTTTTTTAGCTTTGCCGTTTTTCACAACTTTCGCTGTTACTTTAGCACCTTCCACGAATGGAGCGCCTACTTTTACATCATCTCCACCTACGAATAAAACTTTATCAAAAGTTACCACTTCATCAGCATTTACATCTAATTTTTCAATGTAGATTTCTTGCCCTTGTTCAACTTTGATTTGTTTACCACCAGTTTCAATAATTGCGTACATACCTGCACCTCCTCTTAGACTAAGACTCGCCTTTTAAAAGGTGATTCGTTTACCGAATACTTAAACCTTTTCAGAGCGGTTGTAGCAACGGGTGCTGCTACAAACAATAACATTAAAATGTTACCACAGTTATCGCAATGGAGTCAAGCGCTTTTTGTTAATCTATCATACGCAAGCTTATATCTTCTAAATCTCCAAAAATTTATATTCTGTATAAAAAGGAAAAAAAATAAAATACTCAAAAAAATAGTCTTAGGAAAATAAAACAAACTAATATAAAAAATAGAGAAACTAATCCATATAGACAAGCTGATAATTGTAATATATCTAGTAGGGAACAACGTATATAAAATTCTTCCTCCATCAAGTGGATAGATAGGCAATAAATTTATCAAGAGGATTGCTAATTGGGTGTACGTAACTAGTCTTGACTGGGGAAATGATACACAGAGACTCATTATTAAAACTAACATACTAAAAAAGGGGCCTCCAAGTATCACGATCAACTGGTCCCCTTTCTTCCATTTTGAAAACTGTTCAATTTTAATCTCTCCTCCATACGGAAGAATTGTACATTTGCTCACCCTTCCTCCTACCAGCTTCGCACCCAAAAGGTGTCCAAGCTCATGAAATATGAGTGAGCTAAATACTATAGCATAGATGGCAATCTCACCTTCTAATATAAAGAAGAGGAGAAAGGGAATCATGATGGGGTGAATACGAAAAAACTGCTTACTCATAGTTAGCTGTCAGCCACTGAACTATATCATTCGTTTCTAACAAATCTCCATCCTTCTCTACTTGCATATAAAGGACATTGTCCTTCACAGAAGCAAAGAAATCACCAGCGTTCACTGTGGTGTAGGGAAGCTGATAAAACTCTTCCACAAAGCCATAGGTAACTGTTTCTCCTGAATCATATAAAATCGAGAGTGTCTTCCCTGTCTTCTTTGTATAGCCAGTATAAATAATTAATCCATCATCAGCAGCCCCTAACTCCATATAAGATTCTAGAGATAAGATGGCTCCTTTATCAAAGGGCTGGATTGTCGTGTACTCGATAATTGGTGTCTCTTGGACCGGAGCACTCACACTTACTAAGTCCTCTTCTGGAGCAACCCAAGCCTTTACCTTTTGATACATCTCGGAAGGCTTTTGTGGAGCCATAAGTATAGTAGCGTAGTCAGTAGACAGTACATCGTTGTTCTCGAACTTGTACAACATCGTAAATAAGATTACTAATAGGACTGCTAGAAACCATTTCTTTTTCGATAACATATAACATTCCCCCTATAGAGAATGTATGATGCTAGAAAGAATTTCATGTCCAAAAAAAGAAACTTGCCCCTATTTTTTTAGGGCAAGCCTCTTACTAAAAAGATTAGATATTATAAAGATTTCCACTGCAATCAACCGTCCCCATTTGCTTGTCGGGGCAGACATAGGCGCTTGCGCTTTTCTTATTTAGTAAAGATAGATTTGATTTTAGAAATAACACCTTTTTTAGGAGGATCCATGGACATAAGCGGAACAGATTCACCTAAGATTCGTCTAGCAATATTTCTATAACCTAAAGCTGCACGGTTATTAGGATCCATTACTACCGGCTCTCCTTTATTGGAAGAAGAGATAACACTTTCATCGTCTGCGATAATGCCTAATAGATCAATAGATAAGTGAGTAGTAATTTCGTTTATATCTAACGCATCACCCTTCATCATTAAATGCTGGCGAATACGGTTGATAATTAACTTCGGAGGGTCTATGTCCTCTTCCTGCTCTAATAACCCGATAATTCTATCTGCATCACGTACCGCAGATATTTCCGGAGTCGTTACTACAATTGCTTTATCGGCACCTGCGATAGCATTTTTATACCCTTGTTCTATTCCGGCAGGACAATCAATTAGCACATAATCATAATCTCTTTTTAATTCTGTCACCAGATTTCTCATCTGTTCTGGATTTACAGCATTTTTGTCTGTAGTTTGGGCTGCTGGCAAAAGATATAGCTTATCCTCAAAGCGTTTATCCTTAACAAGCGCTTGATGAATTTTGCAACGACCTTCCACTACATCTACCAAATCATAGATAATTCTATTTTCCAAACCAAGAACAACGTCTAGGTTTCGTAAGCCGATGTCGGTATCCATCAAGCACACTTTTTTTCCTTGTAAAGCCAATGCAGTACCAAGGTTAGCAGTGGTAGTCGTTTTACCGACTCCTCCTTTTCCTGAGGTTATAACAATTGCTTCTCCCACATTAGCTTCCTCCCTTAAATGACGAAAGATTTGGTCTTATTAATCTAAGTTCTTGCAAACGGTCTATTGCAATTGAACCATTTGTATGTAAGTAAGCACATTCCATTTCTGGCTGCTCAGATAATATACTTAACTCATCAGTCATCGTTTCTATCACATTATCAATTATTAGATGTGTCGCCTCTAGCCATGAAGCTGCAATGACGGCATCTCTATTCCCATTGGAACCAGCATGCGCAATTCCCTTTAATCTACCCAGTACAAATACATTTCCACCCGCCACAACCCGTCCATTTGGATTTACATCGCCAATGATTACAAGATCGCCGTCTGCAGTGATAACTTGTCCGGATCTTACAATTCCTACATACGTTTCTGATTGCTTCTCCAACAGTCTTCGATTGCACTCCTCGACAGTCATTACCTCGCTTTGTACCTTTGTCACACGAAGGTGTTCAGTTTGTTGGACACAATTAATTATTTCTTTTTTCTGTTCGTCATTACAATATCGATAGCCTAGTTGTAAAAGCACTTCGGCTTGACCTTCGAAGCCATCATCAGAAACTTTTTTTGTTAACTCTTCTAAAAGCTCTGCATATGAACACTGATCGTCTAAACGTAATACAAGGCCTTCTTTCGTTCCTTTTATCGATATTAACTGCTTTTTTGTCAATCAAGTCACCTCAGATCCACCATTTAACGAAACACTCCACTATTGAAGCGATGCTTTTTGATTAAATCGATATAGAAGAAGATATTTAAATGCCCATCCAAACATTAAGATAAATACTAAATTGGCAATCATAGTAGGAATAAGGTGATAGCTATAAAAGCTTGCAAATGTCATTACTTTAATACCGATAAATGTATAGAAGAAAAATAACAAAGTTTCAACAACAGCTACTAACAAAAGTGCCAAAATAGTTGCTACCAATAAATGCTGGTGGATATATTTTACAATAAAACTAGCAACTAAACACATTAATGGATAAATAAAAGAATATAATCCAATAATATCAATGAAAAAGACATCATACAAGAGTCCAAAAAACAAACCATACAACATTGCACGTTTTCTATCATAAAAAACTGAGACAAATATTAAATAGATGATAAGAAATCTCGGGACCAATGTATACAACTCACCATTAAGCTCTATCGGAGAGAAAAGACCAAAAATCGGTTCCATATAAAATAACAGAACCGAAATGACAATCACTAAATATCGAATCATGACCCATCCCCTGCGCCTTCTTTTAAATCACGCTCAGAATTTCCCCCGTCAGAGCCATCTATGGTATGCATACTCCGTTTAGATACAATCACATGGTCCAAAATAGAGAAGCTCGCAGCAGGTTTAATATAAGCTAGCTTAGTCAGCCCATAATCATCTGTAGTAACTTCAGTGACCTCACCTATGAGGATCCCTTTAGGGAAAATGCCACCAAGACCCGATGTTGTTACCTTTTGACCTTTTTTCACTTCATATTCCGAGTCGATTCTCTTCATGATTATTTCTTTTCTGGTTTGGTCATATCCTTCTATTAAACCAAATACTTCTTCCTTATCCGTAATCACAGCTGAAATTCGGTAATTAGGATTTTGTGTGGACATCAGCTCAACTGTAGAGCTATAAGGAGTGGTAAGAATAACCTTTCCAATCAAGCCCTTTGCCGTCATAACAGCCATGTTCTGCTCCACACCATGGATTTCTCCACGGTCAATAATAATCTTTTCTTCCCACTGATCTGGGCTTCTGGCAATAACCGTAGCTTGAACAGGATCGTACGCTCGAATGTCCTCTTCTTTTCCTACAATATCCATTAGTTTTTCATTTTCTAGCTTCAGATCATTTACCTGAGCCTGTAGAGATGCATAATCTTCTAACCTTGCTTTCAACCTAGTATTTTCATCGTACGTATTAAGTAAGGACTCAATATTATTAAAAATACCAGTAACATATTGAGTCGGCTTGGAAAATGCAGATTGTCCAAAGCCGACTACATCTTTAATGAGTTGTTCAGGTAAAGATGCATGATTACGGTCTCGCAAAGAAAAGCTGATGAGCGCCACAAGAAAAATCATCCCTACAAGTAGCAAGATTAATCGCTTATTTGAAAAAAAATGTGGCATAACTCGCCTACTCCTTATTATTTAGATTGTTGGCGTTTTAATAGTGACATATGATCTAACGCCTTACCGGTACCAATAGCAACACAGTCTAAAGGATTTTCTGCAATGAAAACTGGCATATTTGTTTGTTCACTAATGACTTTGTCTAAATTAGTTAGCAGTGCTCCACCACCAGTTAACATGATTCCACGTTCCATAACATCTGCAGAAAGCTCTGGAGGAGTTTGTTCTAATGTTTTCTTCACACCATCAATAATAGCCGCAATTGATTCACGTAGGGCATTTGCAATTTCCTTAGAAGAAATATCAATTGTTTTTGGTAAACCTGTTACTAGGTCACGGCCACGAATATCCATCATATCTTCCTTGTCTGTTACACGTGCAGACCCTATCTCCATTTTAATGGCTTCTGCTGTTCTTTCCCCTATTGTAAGGTTGTAGGTTTTGCGAACATAGCTAGTTATCGCATGGTCCATAGCGTCTCCTCCTACACGGACAGATTCACTCGTTACCACTCCACCAAGAGAAATTACAGCAACCTCTGTAGTACCTCCACCTATATCAACGACCATACTACCAGTAGGTTCCCAAACTGGCAGATTAGCACCGATTGCAGCTGCAAAAGGCTCCTCAATCGTAAGTGCATCTCTAGCTCCTGCCTGCTTAGCCGCATCAATGACAGCACGTTGCTCCACAGAAGTAATGCCAAAAGGCACACAAATCATGACATTTGGCTTACTCCATGACATTCCAGCTGCCTTCATAGCATTTTTTAAATAATACTCAATCATCGCTGAAGTCGTATCAAAATCAGCAATAACCCCATCTTTCATTGGACGGATGGCTACAATAGAGCCTGGTGTACGTCCAATCATATTTTTCGCATCGTTCCCTACAGCTACAATATCTCCTGTTTGGACATTTTTTGCCACAACAGAAGGCTCTCTAAGCACAATTCCTTTTCCTTTTATAAAAACAAGCGTATTCGCTGTCCCTAAGTCTATTCCTACATCTCTTGATCCAAATCCAAACACAATTTTTACTCCCTTTCTATCCATAACAAATATACATATACTATCTAAGTAATATCATTCATTATAACGGAAAGAAAGAAAAAAGCACAGTGTCACATATACCCCTTTTCTTTTAAGCTGATAAATTGATGGTCACCAATGATGACATGATCCAATAATTCAATACCCATAAGCTTTCCTGCTTCTAATAAACGCTTAGTCACATCTATATCCTCCGCTGATGGGGTAGGATTACCTGAAGGATGATTGTGGGCACAAATAATGGAAGCTGCGGAACGTTTTACAGCCTCACGAAATATTTCTCTCGGATGGACGATAGAGGCATTTAAAGAGCCAATGAAGATTGTTTGCTTGTGAAGGATTTGATTTTTAACATTTAAAAATAGCACGACGAAATGCTCTTGTTGGAGGGATACCATATCGGGCATCAAATATGTGGCTGCGTCTTTTGGGGATCTAATCGTAAATTTTTCATTTGTTTGCTGTTGGGCAAGTCTCCTGCCCAACTCAACCGCTGCCAATAACTGAACAGCCTTCGCCTCACCAATGCCTTTTACTGACATCATTTCCTCTAGCGTGGCATTTTTCAGCTCCTGGATTTGTTCAAAGAAGGTAAGCACTCTATTTGCAAGATGAAGCACAGACTCTTGCTTAGTACCTGTTCTCAGTAAAATAGCAATTAGCTCCTGGTTAGAGAGACTTTCAGGTCCTTGCCTGATAAGTCTCTCTCTAGGTCTGTCTGCCATATGGACATCTCGAATCATCAGAGCTGGAGGGAGATTAAGAGACATTACATCCCCTCCTTTTCTATTTCTATTAGCTCAAGTGTTATAAGAGCATGGAACAATCTGCTTAGCGGCAAGCCAACCACATTGTTATAATCACCCTCAATCTTCTCTACAAGCAATGCACCCATGCTCTGAATACCGTAGCCGCCTGCCTTATCAAGTGGATCCCCTGTTGCTACATAGGCATCTATCAGCTCTTCTGAAAGCTCGTAAAACTTTACATAAGTAATCTCAGAAAAACCTATACTTACACCCAGTCCTTCTAGAGACACACCTGTAATTACTCGATGCCACTTACCAGATAATCTCCTTAGGTAGTCCCTCGCCTGCTCTCCATTAATGGGCTTGGACAACAAAAAGTCATCTAAGAAAACAGTGGTATCTGCTGCAATCACCAAGGCATCCGGATTTTCATTTGCTACATGCTCCGCTTTCTTTTCTGCAATTAGCAATGCAAATTCCTCTGGAGTAGCCTTGCCTTCTATCTCTTCTTCCACCCCAGACACTTGAATAGTAAATGGGATATTTAGCTTGCTTAAAAGCTCCTTCCTTCTAGGAGACTGACTTGCCAAAATAATTGGTACCTTTGTTTTTATTTTCATCTTTCATTCCTCCTTTATAGGTAGCATACCGAAGAAATGAAGAAATGGAAATTGTGTTATAAAGAAGACTATTAGAATTTGAGGCTTTATTTAGGTTAAAAACTTAATTTTATACAATTGTTCTTCTCCAAATAGTGTGTAAAAAGATGCAATCTCATCACAGAAGCACTGCTAGAAAACGTTGATATAGCTTGAACGATGCCAGGCAGGTCCTCTGGATACACCTCTTTGTCCGGCAATGAATCAAAATAATTTTTAGAGATAGATTCTTCATTTAAGGCAGTAAATACTTTTTGAACCTGTGCATTTTCACAACTACTGGTCGAAACATAAAATGTTTTAATGAAGGAGGGTAGCTCCTCCTGTTGAATGGCTGGAGCCTCACTCACAAACACGTCACTCCATACATAAAATTTCCCCTCTATTTGCACGATGCCTGCCTTTGCAAGGGATGGCTCCGTTGACATAAAGGACATGGCACTTTCCTTTGTCGTGAACATGCCATACTGTCTAGCCTTGAAGGATAAGTTAGGAGCAGCAACCACCTCAACGGTCTTATCCGGATCTTTCGTGTCAACTATTGTTTCCGGGGACTTATCCTCCTCTTTTTGTGCAGCTTCCTTTTCATTGGCTAAATTTAATAGGAGTCCAAATAACAAAACTCCAACCACTCCAATAATCACCCCTTGAGCCCCTGCTAAAAGGATTAATTTTTTCGGACTATTTCTTCTTCTAATTGGCAACTATCTCACCTCGTTTTCTTCACCATAACATGAGGAAAACAAAAAAGGACAAGACCCTTGTCGGCTTGTCCAAAAAACTTATCTTCTTAATAAAACAAATTACTATACCAATCGACAATTGTACTTCCAAAGAAATAAGCAATAACAGCCGCAATTGCAATGGAAGGCCCAAAAGGTATCGGCGTCTTCCTTCCTTGCTTATTGACCCGTAAAGTAATAATTCCAATGACAGTTCCTATAAGCGAGGCAATAAATAGCGTAAGCAAGGTAGGTATCGTGCCTAAAACCAAGCCTATTACAAAGAACAGCTTGATATCGCCGCCCCCCATACCACCTTTTGAGATAACGGCAATGAGGAAAAGAACCCCGAACCCTACAACCGCTCCGAGGATACTATCCCACCAAGGGTTAAGTGGGCTTAAAATTCGCCCTATAATAAGCGGGGCTAAAAAGAATAAAAGAATTTTGTCTGGAATTAGCATATATGCAATATCAGAGACCGTAATAATTACCAAGAGCGAGATAAACAACAACGCAACTATTAGCTCTATAGAAAATCCAAACCGCCAATATGCCAATGCAAAAAGCAACCCTGTAAGCAGCTCCATCACCGGATAAATCCAACTAATTTTAGTTCCACATCCATTACATTTCCCTTTCAAGAAAATATAAGAGAAAACAGGCACCAGTTCCTTGGCCATTAGATTCCGATCACATGTTTTACAATGTGAGGGCGGTTTGATGATGGACTCCTTCAGGGGAACACGCAAGCCAACTACATTGTAGAAGGAGCCGAAGACCAGACCGTAGATAAAAATAAACGATACTATTAAGATTTCCATCATTATTCTCCATCATAGAAGAAGGTAGTGATTTGAACACTACTAGCGAGACCCTCTTCGCTAGTAGAAAGTGTTATTTGATCCACTTTTATCACTCGTTCTACTGATTCCATTTCATTGATAAATAATAGTAAGCTATTATAATCTTTCGTCAAAATATTTACATTAAAAGTAAGAAGCTTCAACTCATATGGTAAAGAAAGGTTTGCAACAGGAGAAACCGGAACATCATCTCCACTTTCTTCATCTGTCGGAGCAGACTCCTCCTCGCTAGTTCCACTAGTTACAAGTTCCGTTTCAGCAACAACCGAATCATAATTATTGAAAGTGATAGTTTGAACTGTTGCGTCACTTGTTGCTTTAACACTTTCTAATAAAAGGAGGATTTTTTCAAGTTCTCTTTCCAAAGGAACCTTTGAATGAAGGGTATCTATATCTCTTTCTTCCTCTTTTTCCGAATTAGCACTAGCTAATCCTGATTCTAAGATCGCAACCTCGCTTTCCACACTACTCAAGCTGGTTTCTATTAAGCTTTTTTCAGCTAGCAACGGATTAATAAAATAGAAGTAAATCGCAGCCAAAATAACCACGAGAAAAGCCACTAAAAGGAGGCTCGCCGTTTTTTTATTACTTACCAATTCATTCACGAGAACCACCTCCAGCATTTAAAAAAGCTTGATCCAACGTAAGACTATATCTTACAGAATAAAAAGGTGCTGCACCTTCCTCTTGAACCAAGGTTGCCTCCTCTACTTTTACATCTTGAAAATAATCGCTACCCACCAGTTTTACAAGCAGATCGGAGGATACACCCAATGAGGTCATTTCAGCTGTAATAACAAGTCCTGTATTCGAAAAATCAAAGCCTACAAGCTCCGCATTTCCAACCTGTTTCATGACTTCCTTTAGAAGTGGCGTAACAGGGAAAGATATACTCTCCACAAAGTCTACTGCAGTCTCATAAGTTCCCTCTACTTGCATACCTTCCGAGCTTGCTTGTAATACCAATGCATCTCTATAAGCTGATATCTCTTCCTCCTGTTTTCCTAAGGTAGAAATTTCGTTCTTTAAAGAAAATAAGTAAAATATTATTACTAGTATTAGTAAAACAACACTAGCCCCTCCAAGTAGTAAAAGGATCTTTTGGGACCGCTTCCGTTCAGATGGAGACAGTAAATTAATTTCAGGTACCACTACTTAGCCTCCTTTAAAGCAAGACCTAACAATGGGATAAACTTCCCTTGAATAGTCGGGAATATTTCAGTTCCCACGTCTTTTATAGGAGTGGTGTAATTCGCTCTTAGCTCTTTTTTTATAAATGGAATCTCAGGAGAGTCACCCAGCACTATTATTTCATCTACTGCTTTCTCCCCCTTGTATAAAGAAAATCGATAAAAATTTAAAATACGATCAATTTCAGCTATTTGATCAATTATTTGATTTCTATATTCTTCTATATCATTCTCATAGAACATTTCCAATTCGTCATTATTTTGTCGAATATTCCACTTACTCCAGTCATTATCCAATGATTGATATCTTAAAAACTCTAGCTTCCCAGAAGTATAAATACTAATAGATACACCAGAAATGGACCAATCTGCTATTAAATAACTTTTCTTTTCAGTAAAACAATTATTTTTCTCTAAAAAACGAATGGTTGACAGGCTTCTTATATCAGCTATCACAGGATGTAGCGAGCTATCACTAAATAGTTCGGATAACTTATTTACCTCTTCATAAGGTGCCGCAAATAATGTTGCCTCCCCATCATTAGGCTTATCATCAAAAACGTCTATAAGTGGCTGGGAAAAAGGTAAATGAATGGAACGCCCTAGCTCCATTTGAACATATCCTTTTAATTGGATATTATCCATTTCTTTTGGGTGTACAAAAGATTTCATCATTACTGCACTGTCAGGAGCAAAGAAGCGAACATCATATCGTTTAATCCCCCATTCCTTTACAGCATCCTTCAACAACTCAAAAAAAGCCATTTCATCCTTAACGATGTCACCTTCCATGATCCCAAAAGGAATGAGTCTTTCCTTCACTTGAGCTTGCTCAATGCTTCCACCATTCCATATGATTGCTCGAAGGACATATTCATTGACTTCAAGAGCAACGAAACGCTTCTTCTTGCTTTTAAACACATCTTTTCCCCCTAAATAAAATTAATTAAGGCTTATCCTCACGTTTCATAAAATGAACCTTTCATTCTATCAAGCTTGGGGATAATTTAAAGTATTGCCAGCAACCTTGATGGGCTGCTGGCTTAATTATTATTTAGTCATTGCTGCGTTTAATTCAGCTTCTGTTAGCGTTGTTTTATTAACACCAAATTTGGTTTTATTTTTAATATTTGCTAAATCACCATATGTTATTTTCCAAGTACCTTCAGTTTTAACTACTAAATCTCCTGTAGCTACTGAAACACCTTCTACATATTGATCTAAAGTCGCTTTATTACAGGAGTAATCTCCTGATTTACCATCACCACACGACCCATCAGTTGCAGCCAGCTTAGCACCACTTAATACCGTTGAAGCATTTGCAAGAATAGCTTTATCTCGTGAATTATTAATAATATTTCCAATAGAAGGCACAGCAATTGCTGCTACGATAGCCAAGATTACAATAACTGCTAAAAGCTCTACTAAAGTTAAACCCTTTTGATTTTTAAATAATTTCGTCATTTTTTTCATTTTCATCTTCTCCCCTAAAGTTGTTATATTTGTTAAATTCATATTTTTCATCATGACTTTTCACCTCCTTTAAATGGACTTTTAAAATTAGATTTGTTCATACATACTAAACATCGGAACCATAATCGCCATTACAATCGTACCGACTACTGCAGCCAGGAATACAATCATTAACGGCTCGATTAAAGACTTCAGTGTATCTACTGTGCGATCTACATCGTCTTCATAAAAAATAGCAATTTTCTCTAGCATGTAATCTAGAGATCCTGTTTGCTCACCTATAGCAGTCATTTGTGTTACAAGCGGCGGGAAAATCCAGCTTTTCTCTAATGGAGCTGATAAGGTGCTACCCTGCTCCAAACTTACTTTCGCCTCTTTAACTACTCTACTGACCACTGGATTCCCAATCACCTTCTCCACTATAGTCAAGGCCTGCAAGACTGGAACGGCGCTACTAAATAACGATGATAATGTTCTCGTCATTCTAGCAATGGCTGACTTTTGAAGAAGCTTTCCGAAAATAGGCATCTTCAAGAGTACTAAATTTACGGAGTAATTAAATTGTGTATTGTTCTTATAAAAATAACCAAAAGCTGCCACAACCCCAACTATCAAAATCAACAGTATATACCAGAAGGATTGGAGGAACTCGCTAAAGCTCATAACTACTTTTGTAATAAGTGGTAGCTCAGCACCCATTTCATCAAACATCGTAACGAACTGAGGGACAATCGTTAGCATTAAAAAAGCTGCAACAATTATAGTCATAAACAAAAGAATAATTGGATAAGCCATGGTAGATTGGACTTTTTTCTTTAGCTTAAACTGCTTCTCATAGGAAAATGCCAGTCTATCTAATGCTTCATCCAAATTTCCTGTAACTTCTCCAGCACGAATCATATTAACAAATAAAGAAGGAAATATTTTTGGGCTCTTTGCTGTGGCCTCCGAAAATGTCAGACCAGTTCTTACATCCTCTTCTACTTCACGTAACCCTTTTTTTAGAGACTTACTAGGGGTTTGTTCTGCTAGTATTCTAGTTGCCTCAATAATGGAAATTCCTGCTCTTATTAATGTCGCAAACTGCCTACAATAAACAACAAAATCTTCATTTTTAACCTTCTCACCTAGTGAAAGCTCTTTATGGAGAATACTATTAGACTCCTGAAGCTCTCTCGGATTAACTCCATCTAAGCGAAGCTTCGTAATAGCTGCCTGCTTGTTGGGAGCATCAATAATCCCTTTTTTTATCTTTCCTTCTACCGTTCTGCCATTATATTTAAATACCACCATCAAAACTCACCTACATTCAAAAATGGTTTAGCAGACTCTAAAGAAATGACCCCTTTTGTTAATAGTTCCTGCACAGAATTTTCCAGTGTATGCATCCCAATGGCTCGACTAGTTTGTATCACATTTTTAAGCTGATGAACTTTTTCATTACGAATTAGATTTGTTACGGAAGGCGTTTGAATGAGAATTTCCGTTGCTGCCACTCTCCCCTTTTCGTCGGCTCGTACAAACAATCTTTGGGAGACTATTCCTTGCAATACATTTGCCAATTGTATGCGAATCTGCCCCTGTTGATAGGGAGGAAATACATCAATTATTCTATCAATAGTAGTTGGAGCACTACTGGTATGCAAAGTGGCCATTACTAAATGACCTGTTTCTGCTGCAGTTATCGCTGTAGAGATGGTCTCAAGATCTCTCATCTCTCCAACTAAAATGACGTCCGGATCCTGTCGCAGAGCGGCACGTAAACCATTGGCAAAGCTTTGCGTATCAGTTCCTACTGATCGTTGGTTAATGACGGACCTTTTATGAGTATGTACATACTCAACGGGATCCTCTAACGTAATAATATGTTTGGCTTTTGTTTCATTTATATAATCTATCATCGCTGCCAAGGTTGTTGATTTACCTGAACCTGTCGGACCTGTAACAAGTATTAGACCTTGCGGTTTATCAGCTAAGTTATACAGTACGGAAGGCATACCAAGCTCTTCTACAGTAGGAATATTAGAAGAAATGAGACGAGCTGCAATAGAAACCTGATTTTGTTGAAGAAAAATATTAATACGAAATCGACATAACTCCTTTAGCTCATAGCTAAAATCAATTTCACCTTTCTCCTCAAATTCTTCTATCTTTCCTTCTGGCATGATCTCTTTTAACATCGTGCTTGTATCATTACTTTCCAATATAGTATTTCCATATTGCTGGAGAGATCCATTTACACGATATACTGGGGGAAGCCCCACTGAAATATGTAAATCAGAAGCTCTATCCTGATAAGCCTTTTCTAATAACTCTACGATTGAATTTATCAATTATCTCACCCTAGTCAATTGTTGCTACTCGCAGTATTTCCTCTGTGGTAGTTAATCCGTCTCTTACCTTATGGAGACCATCCTCCAGCAAGGAGTTGTATGACATATTTTTCATGTGTTCTCTAATGATAGCGATACTTTTCCCTGAGAGAATAACATCTTTAATAAAATCGTCAACTACTAAAATCTCATGAATAGCAATTCTCCCTCTATATCCGGTTTGACTACAGGAGGGACATCCTCTACCGCGACTAACTGTTGAAATCTCAATACCTAACTCATGAAAAATTTGGCTTTCTCTTTCATTTAGAGGATGAGATTCTTTGCAATCTCTACATACTTTTCTTACTAAACGCTGAGCAACAACGCCCACTAGTGAAGATGATAAAAGAAAAGGCTCAATTCCCATATCCTTTAATCGAGAGACTGATTCTACAGCACTATTTGTATGAAGAGTACTCAATACAAGATGTCCTGTTAATGAAGCCCGAACTGCAATTTGTGCTGTCTCTAAGTCTCTTATTTCTCCAACCATTACGATATCGGGGTCTTGTCGAAGAATGGATCGAAGTCCTGCGGCAAATGTTAAGCCCACTTCTTCACGTACTTGAATCTGATTAATCCCACCAAGCTGATATTCCACTGGGTCCTCGACGGTAATGATATTGACATCTTCTCCATTTAAATTATTTAGAGCAGCATATAATGTAGACGATTTACCTGAACCGGTTGGACCTGTAATTAATACAATCCCATTTGGCTTTTCAATCATCTTTTTAAAGCTCTCTAAATTTCTCTCACTAAAGCTAAGCCGTTCTATATCACTAATAGCAGTACTCAAATCTAAAATACGCATTACTACCTTCTCGCCATAGATAGCTGGTAAGGTGGAAAGACGAATATCCACATGCTTCGAGTTCACATTTAGCTTTATACGTCCATCTTGTGGTATTCGATTTTCAGTAATATTTAGGTTCCCCATTATTTTAATACGAGCTAAGATTACATTTTGCATGTGCTTTGGTAGTGCTCGTTCTGTCTTTAATATCCCATCAACCCGATAACGTACTCTAAGCTCAGTCTCTTGAGGATCAAAGTGAATGTCACTCGCTCTTTGCGCCACTCCATTAGCAATAATTTGGTTTACTAATCTTACGATTGGAGAGTCTTCATCTGTGATTTGTGTGTCATTCTCTATCTCTGTAGGAGCTAAATCGTTTAAAGCGAGATCCATAGACTCCTGCAAATCATAATATTTGGTGATAGTACGGAACAAATCATCTTTGGCAGCAATACTAGTTTCTATTTGGCATCCGGTTGCCATTCGGACTTCTTCAATAGCGAAATAGTCCATTGGATCCGCCATAGCTATAAATAATTTGTTTTTCTCTTTTCGAAGAGGCATGACATTTACTCGTTTTGCTAAATCTTTAGGTACTAGCTGTATCAGTTCAGGTTCTATGACATATTGACTAAGAGTCACGTGAGGAATACCCAATTGAAATTCTAATACTTCAATCAATTGTTGCTCGGTTAAAAGATTTTCTCTTATTAGAAAGTCTCCAAGTTTTTCTTCCTTACTTTTTTGAGAAAGCGCAAGCTCTAACTGAGTTTCGGTAATAACTTGAGTTTCTACAAGCAAATCTCCTAGACGTTTTCGAGTAATATTTCTCAAATGTTTTCCCCCCTACTCTTTTTAATCAACTATCATTTAAACTTTTTATAAGCATTTATGACCAACTGCTACACAAGGACTAAACACCTGCAATTTCCCTTATTTTATACCAATTCAGGTAATTCTATATTGATTTAAATATACACTAAAGTAATATAATGTGTATATTACTTTTTTCATAAATGTTTGTATATTATATGATATTTTACTATTTTAAAATTTTATATTTATCCATATTATTACTTTTGAAGATTAAAATGGATATTTAAAAATTAAAAATAGTCCTTAAGTCGTTAATG
>CAKQHO010000075.1 GCA_934234185.1 uncultured Psychrobacillus sp.
AGGTAATACTTTCCATTTACTTTTAACTTTTCGAGCTCTTTTTCATACTTTGCCAATCCTATATTTCCATATTGTCGAAATCTTTGAATTACTTTAAAGTATTCATTTAAAAAGAGATATGCTTCTTCTTCGGTCTTTATTGAATCCACTTTTGTAAGTTCTTCTATCATCTCTGCCGGCAATAAAAAAAGAGGTCTAATAGCTTCATCTAAATATTGTTCATAACCCTCTAAACTAGATATTGATAAGGTAGACAATTGCTTAATATTAGTATCCGCATTATGGACAAAGAGTAGGTTAGAAAATTCATCTTCCGGTAAACCAAGCTTTTTTCGAAATTGCTCCCGCTCTTTTTCATAAATAGCTTGGACTTTTTCTATCATTACATCTTTTGATAGGCCAGCTTGCTCTGCATTGGTTTCATTTTGTCGATTCTCTTCCAACAGAAAACTTGCTCCTATTAACCCAAATATTAATATACTAGCTAAGCCAATAGCCCATGTGCCAAGGCTTTGCCACTTCTGCTTCTTTGGAGCTTGGTTATCTTGCTCTCTCTCCTGCGCTATTATTTTTTTAATTATTTCATCAGATCCGTCCTCTGAAGGAATCCGATCATAGGAATTTTTCAAAAAATCTAAACGGTTTTCTAATTCTTTATCATCCATTTGTTGCTCCCCCTTCTTGAGCTAGCAGGACCTTAAGTTGGCCTTTGGCTCTAAGCATTCTTACCTTTACCGTGGATATAGAGATACTTAGTACATCTGCCATTTGTTCGTAGGTTAAATCATGAAAATAAAAAAGGATAATTGGGTAACGATACTTTTCATCTAATTGTTGAATTGCTTCATGCAATGAGTGGTCCTCTTCAAAAACTAATATTTTTGCTTCTGGTAATGTGATCGTCGAGTTATTATCTAACATCTGAATTTTCTTTTCCTTTTCTGTTTCTTTCATTTCCTTGCGATAGTAATCTCTTGTTGCATTTAAGGTTATTTTATAAAGCCAGGTGGTAAATCGGTCCTTTTGAAATTGATGTAGAAATCTATACAGCTTTATAAAAACCTCTTGCTTCACATCAGGAATATCTTGGATATGGACGCCACATTGAAACGCAAACTTTTCAACTGTTCGCTGGTGAATCCTAATAAGTTCTTCATAGGCGTCCTTATCCCCACTCTGCGCCCTGACAATTAACTCTCCTTCTTGCATTTTTCCCCCTCGCTCTCTCTGTTGGTTATAAGTGGTACGAAAGTTTGCAGTCTTTTGTTACATAAATCTCTATACATTTTTAAAACTCCTATGTACAATAGAACAATCCTTAATAAGGAGGACAAATTATTATGAAAAAAAGAGATCATTTTGGATCTAAAATTGGATTCATTCTTGCAGCAGCAGGAAGTGCCATTGGACTAGGGGCAATTTGGAAATTTCCATATATGGCTGGTACAAATGGTGGCAGCGTCTTCGTTGCACTATTCATCCTCTGTACATTATTAATAGGGCTTCCTATTCTACTGGCAGAGTTCATTATTGGTAGAAAGGGACAGGCAGATGCCGTCACCGGTTTTAAACGATTAGCACCGAACAAGCCTTGGTTTTTAATTGGCTGGTCTGGATTTATTTTTTCTTTTATCATCCTTTCCTTTTATAGCGTAGTAGGTGGATGGATTTTATCCTATCTGGTACGGTCTATCACATTAAGCTTAAATGATTCGGGAGAGTCCTTCTATGAAAATTTGTTTGATTCTGTCATTTCTAATCCTTGGGAGGTACTGATTGGACAGGGTGCCTTTATACTCTTAACGGTTTTAATTGTATCTGGAGGGATTAAAGGAGGAATTGAGAAGGCTAGTAAATGGATGATGCCGATACTATTCATCTTTTTTATCGTCTTGGCAGTTAGATCATTGACGCTACCTGGTGCAATAGACGGGATTAAGTTTTTATTTGTCCCAGACTGGTCTTATTTTACTTGGGAAACAGCTTTACTTGCTTTAGGGCAGGCATTTTTCTCCCTTAGTGTTGGTGTTTCTGGCATGATTACCTATGCTTCCTATTTACCAAAAGAAACTAATTTAAGTAGCTCTGCATTAAGTGTTTCTACGTTAAATATCGTTATCTCTATTATGGCTGGACTTGTTATATTCCCGGCGGTATTCGCATTAGGGTTTTCACCAGACGCCGGTCCTGGTCTCGTATTTATCATACTTCCCGCAGTATTCGAACAAATTATCTTTGGGCAGTTTTTCTTAATTCTTTTCTTTGTTCTTTTATTGTTTGCGACACTTACCTCGTCTATAAGTATGTTGGAGATTGTGGTTTCGATAGGTATTAAATCGAAATATGAACGTCGTACAAAAGCTGCTTGGGTTTTTGGTTTACTAATTTTCATTGTGGGTATTCCAAGTGCTCTTTCAATGGGCGTATTATCCGATATTAAAATATTAGACATGATTATATTTGATTTTGCAGACTTTTTGACAAGTAGTATCGGGCTGCCATTAGGTGCATTATTTATTTCTATATTTGCAGGATACAAATTTTCGAAGCAGGAGATATATGATGAACTTGGAGCTAATAGCTCAATCGTTAAAATCTGGCGCGTTATTGTTATGTACATTGCTCCTTTAGCAATTCTGCTTGTCTTTGTTCAAGGCCTAATTAACGTCTTTAAGTAAAAATTGTGCCACTTCTGACAATATTTCATTTTCTCGAATGTGCTATAATATACTAAAGACTATATACTTTAAAGGGGTGGATGGAATCATGAAACAAGAATTACATGAACAGCTTAAGCAGTTAAGAGAAGAAAGAAAAATTTCACTCGAAACGCTTTCTTTAAAAACTAGAATTGGTGCTGGTAAGCTAGAAGCATATGAATCAGGACGTGAAATCCCATCTGTACAAACAATTTTGAAGCTCTCTAATGCTTTAGAGGTACCAGCCTCCAATCTATTAGACGGACTACAAGAAGTACAATAATGAGAGAAGCTTTCCCTAAGGAAAGCTTCTTTTTTTATAAAAAAACGTATTGCTCTGCCTCTACATGCATAAGACGTCTTCCCTTTTACCTCAAAGGTGGTGCGGAAGCTAAAATAAAATGGACCGAAGAAATAGTCCTCGGTCCACTCACAATAAATTTAAATAATACATTTCATTTCATATTTAAGTGCAATTAGCTTGTAAGAAATTTCTACACATTTTTCTAATGGAATCCACTGTTCAAACGAATGCTCATATATTTGTTGAATTTTTTTTGCTAAATCAGATGGATGGTCAATTGACTGTAGAAATGCAACGACATCTGCTGTTTCTGTATCATATCCATCTGCCCCTATATTAAAAGGATCCCAGTTTTGTAGGGTCCACACAGCTTTTCTATTCATTTCTATGCTATCCATGTATTTTTCACCTTACTAGTTTTATTAGTTAGGGTTATAATAACATAATAATCGTAAAATGAAAGGGGTATTTGTTATGTCAGACTTTTCAACTATCTATAATAGAAGAAATACATATTCAGCGAAGTGGGACATGCTTGAGCAGGTTTACTCTATAGAAAACGGCTCTGAAGTGCTACCGATGTGGGTAGCAGATATGGATTTTGCATTGGCTCCTGTTATTCAACAAGCAATACATAGAAGATTGGAACATCCAGTTTTCGGATATTCTACTACCCCTGAAGAAGTTAGGACTTCACTGACGAAGTGGATTGCTAACAAGCACCAACTAGAATTAGAGAATAGCTGGATTTTGTTCAGAACCGGTGTTATCCCTGCAATGGCTGAATCGTTAGATGCTTTCACAGAAGAGGGTGATAAAGTTTTAGTTCATTCACCTATCTATCCCCCCTTCAAAAGCATTCCAACCAATTTAAATCGAGAAGTAGTAACTTGTTTATTGAATGAAGAGAATCATTCACTAGAGATTAATTGGGATTTATTCGAAAGATGTTTACAGGATGGGGTCAAAGCATTTATTCTTTGTAACCCACATAATCCCGGTGGAAAAGTATGGAGCCGAGAAGATTTAAGCAAAATGGCTGAATTATGTGAGCAATATGATGTGTTAATATTGTCGGATGAAATACATTCGGATCTAGTGTATTCACCTAACAAACATATCCCAATGTTATCCGTTGCTAAAAATAAGGAAAATGTAATAACCTTTTTTGCCCCTACTAAAACCTTTAATATGGCCGGTATTCAAGCTGCGGCTACTATTGTCCCAGATAGCAAAAAAAGACTGGTTCTGGAAAACAAAGCGTTGCGAAGAGGAGATATGGGCTTAAATGTATTCTCATTAACTGCTATGCAAGCCGCCTATGAGCATGGGGAACCTTGGTTAGAGGAACTACTTAATACGTTAGAGGATAACCTGGAATATGCTGTGACAGAACTATCAAAGCTTGATGGTATAAAAGCCAAAAAACCAGATGGCACTTATTTACTTTGGATTGATTATCGTGGTACAGGACTCGAGGAAAAAGAAATCATGCAGCGCCTGCTAAGCGTTGGCAAGCTGGCATTAGAGCCAGGGACAAAGTACGGTGAGGGTGGAAACGGCTTCTTACGTATGAATATCGCCTGCCCAATGGAGACAGTAAAAGATGGCGTTGAACGATTCAAAAAAGCATTAAGCTAATTTTCTACAGAAAGTCATAAAACCATACTAATTAAAAATGCCAAAACGTTGATGGTTAACAGTGTTTTGGCATTTTTGATTGGGAAAAATCAGGCTCCAATATCTCTTTTCCGACTTTTTTAGCTTTCTTAAGTTAAACTACTTGGCTAAAAAAAACAGCTCCTCATTTTGGAGGTAGCTGCTCATTGTTTTTTTCCTGTTCTTCTCTTCTTGCTTTTAATACTCTATCTTCGATTTCTTTCGCTTTAAGTGCGTCTTTGCGAGATTTTTTGATAATCCATCTAAACACGAGTATACAAATGATTAATAAAATAAGGAATTCCAAGACGACAGGAATATACTCTGTCTTATCTTCCGGGAAATACAGGTATAGGAATCCTAATTGTAGAAAAGATAACACGTGTTACACTTCCTTTTATTTTTGAATAACTTCGATTGATTGAATGGACACTTCTTCTAGTGGTTTATCATTTGCATCTTTTTCCACTAAAGCAATTTTATCTACAACATCCATACCTTCAATAACTTGACCAAAAACTGTATGCTTTTGATCTAAGTGAGGTGTTCCACCCATTTTAGCATAAGCTTTGGCAATTTCTTTTGGCCATCCGCCTTCTATAAATTGTTCTTCCGTTGCAGGAGCTGCTGACGCTTGTACTATAAAGAATTGACTACCATTGGTATTGGCACCAGCATTTGCCATGGAAAGTGCTCCACGTAAATTGAATAACTGCATAGAAAACTCATCTTCAAACTCAGAACCATAAATGCTTTCTCCACCCATACCAGTACCAGTTGGGTCTCCGCCTTGAATCATGAAATCTTCAATTACACGGTGAAAGATAATCCCATCATAGTAGCCTTCCTCTGCATGAGTTAAGAAATTTTCTACTGTTTTCGGAGCAAGCTCTGGAAACAGCTTAATTTTAATATCTCCCATAGTAGTATGCATTGTTACCAATGCTTCGTTTTCTGCAACTTCTGTGGAAAGTTGTGGATACATGATTATCTCTCCTTCTTCTTGGGTATCTGTATTACCATCTGTAGTATTTTCTGTTTCTGTTACCTTTTCTGTCTTCGTCTCTTTTTCTGCTTGTTCTTTTGTTTGTGTGTCCGTTTCACCTTGGTTATTTTCCTTATCCGTTGTGCCACAAGCACTTAATACACTTAAAGATAATAAGCCAATAATTAATAAATTTCTCACGAATTATCACCCCAAATTAGTTTAACATATATGTATATCATTTTCAGTGACAAAGTTTCTAACTTACTTCCTTAGTCACCCGAAATATTCTATAATGGAAATACTTTGGTCTAAGTACGCACAGAAAGAAGGGATTTTGATGAGCGTACAAAAACGCAATTTTATTATTATGTGGATTTCTATCTTTCTTGTTTCTAGCACCATGACGATGATTATGCCCTTCCTCTCTCTTTATATAAACACAATGGGAGATTTTTCGGACGCATATGTCCAAAAATGGTCCGGCCTAGTTTTTGGGGCTACCTTTGTGTCTGCTTTAATCATGTCCCCGATTTGGGGAAGAATCGCAGATCGTTATGGCTATAAGCCTATATTGGTTATTAATGGATTTGGAATTGCTACTAGTGTGTTCTTAATGGGATTTGTTAACTCTGTAGAAACATTCTTTGTACTCCGTCTTTTTATGGGGGTTGTTACTGGTTTTATTCCTACCTCACTAGCCTTTATTAGCTCACAAACAGCTAGAGAGGTAGCTGGGAAAACGATGGGAACACTTCAGATGGGTAGTGTGGCCGGTACTCTCTTTGGCCCCGTAATGGGTGGCTTTATGGCGGATACTTTTGGTTTTCAATATACCTTTATTATTACATCTATAGCCGTATCGATTGCCGCATTAACAGTAATCCTAGGTATACATGAGGTCCGTAGGGTCAAACAAAAGGACGATCATGAATATTCCAGAAAAATAGTTGTATCAGGAATTTTTCATCATCGTCTAATACTAAATGTATTGATGATTAGTTCTTTAATACAAATAGGTTTGTTTAGTGTCCAGCCCTTACTATCTCTATATGTTTCCCAGTTAACGAACACAGCTGATGTAGCGTTGCTAGCTGGAATAACATTTAGTGCCACGGGAGTAGGGAGTATTTTATTCTCTAGAACCTGGGGAAAGCTCGGAGATTCAATAGGATATGAGAAAATTTTAACCGTACTACTTTTGATTGCCTTTATATTTATCGTCCCTCAGGCTTTTGTGACGGAGCTTTGGCAACTAATCATACTCCGCTTCTTATTTGGTATAGCTTCTGGAGGATTGATCCCTACAACGACTGCGTTAATACGTAGAGAGGCGCCTATAGAGGTGCAAGGGGAACTCATGGGCTACAATACGAGCTTCCGCTTTTTAGGTAATATCATCGGGCCAATGTTTGGAGGCTTTATCAGTGGCTTTATCGGTATTTCTTCTGTATTTTATATTACCGGTGCCCTATTTCTCATAGCCTTTTTCATTATTTATTTTGCAAATAAAAAACCTGTTCAGGATTTTGAAGAAGTTTTACATGAAGAAGAGCTTCATGCATCTCTAAAAAATTAGCACACTTTCCCAGCTGAAAGTGTGCTATTCTTTTATGGAGATTAGCTGAAATGGAAGTGCTGACATGCGTCGAACAATAGGTTTTTTACTAATCCTTCTATCCTTTCCAGTCATTTGGCTGTTACTTTCCTTTATACATACAGAGCTCTTAAATGCCTCTGAATTAAAAGCAACAATTCAAGACTCCGTTCAAGTATCTACACCTGTATTTTCTTCTCCTGTAATATTAGTAGACAAGAACAAGCAAGTTTTTTCAGAGGATTATGTTGAATGGCGAGAGCCCTTAACGTTAGAGCAAATTCCGCTATTCGTCCAGGATCTTTTTATACAAAGCGAGGACGACGAATTTTATAAGCATATCGGCTTTGATTTTAGTGCTATTTTCCGGGCAATATTTGCGAACGCGGGTGCGCAAGCAAAAGAACAGGGAGCAAGTACTATTACCCAACAGCTTGTACGACTTCGCTATCTTTCTACGGAAAAGACATATGAACGAAAATTGACTGAGCTAGTGTACGCTTATGAAATGGAAAAAGAATATTCTAAAGAAGAAATTCTCACCAATTATTTGAACGAGATTTACTTTGGCAATCAAGTATATGGAATTGGAGCTGCTGCTTCCTATTATTTCAATAAGCCACTAGGAGAGCTAACAGAGGCTGAACTTACATTTATATCAGCCATACCTAATAACCCTGCTCTATATAATCCAATAGATCACTTTGAAGCAACCAAAAAAAGACAGGAGCGACTAATTGATGGTTTAGTGAAGAATGGAATAATCACGAAAACGCATGGAGATAAAATAAAGCTAGAAAAGATAAGCTAAACAATGAAATCAAAAAAGCAAGCCCATCCAGCTTACAGCACGTATGTTTATGATGAGCTTAGAGAGTTAATCGCCTACCAGGAAGGATATACAGAAAGGCTTAAAGCGGAAACGGATGAGAACAGTAAAATCCTTATCCAGAACGAGCTTCAAATGAAAATAAATAAGGTTTTATCTGGGGGTATAACAATTTATACCGCTTTGGATCCTACAAAACAGCAAAAGGACAATGATGC
The DNA here is from genome assembly GCA_934234185.1 of uncultured Psychrobacillus sp. Taxonomy (GTDB): domain Bacteria; phylum Bacillota; class Bacilli; order Bacillales_A; family Planococcaceae; genus Psychrobacillus. The sequence continues at coordinate 8,292 of CAKQHO010000075.1, forward strand.
AATTGACCAACTTCTTGGTCAAGTAGAGGGACTACAGGCTGCCACGGCGGTAATTGATAATAACACTAGAGAAATCATTAGTATTTACGGTGGGAAAAGCTACAAAAAATTTGATTTTCACCGAGCTTTTCAGGCAGTTAGACAACCAGGCTCTTCACTTAAGCCGCTTTTGGTATATGGCCCATTGTTTGAAACGACCAACTATACTCCAGCAAACGTCGTGAACGGTGGAAAGCTTTGCATCGGAACATATTGTCCCCAAAACTATGGAGGAAAATGGTATGGGTCGGTCACCATTCGAGATGCATTCCGATTAAGCCATAATACTCCGGCTGTGAGATTACTAGAAACAGTGGGAGTGGAAAAAGCATTCTCTAAGCTGGCACCTTTTCCATTTGAGCATATTACAGAGCAAGACCATACCCTCTCTGCTGCGCTAGGTGGGCTGACAAATGGTGTAACAACCCTTGAATTAGCAAATGCCTATACAAGCTTTATCGATGGTGTCTATAAACCAGTACATGCTATACGTAAGGTGGAAGACAAATCTGGGAATGTCCTTTATCAGTGGGATAATGAATACGAAGAAGTATGGTCCTATCAAACAGTTAAAACCATAAGAGAGCTGTTAGCTTTAGTGGTTTCAGATGGCACAGGAAGAGGTGTAAGCATTAGCTCTCCTTTTGTAGGGGCAAAGACAGGAACAACCAATGATTTTTATGATTTTTGGATTGCTGGATTAACAGATAGCTATACATCTGCAGTGTGGGTTGGATATGACCAACCGAAAAACATGAAATCGATTGAAAAAAAACAATTTCCTCACCATATTTTTAATCAAATTATGCAAGACTAATTACATTTGGTTCATAAGACAGAAAAAACTATCAGGGGCCCTTCGGCAACTGATAGTTTTTTCATACAAATGGCAAACTCGCCATAATTCCGTTGTATAGCTTTATTGCTGCGTATACAATTAACGCCAAAAATAAGCTCCATATCATAATTTCAAATATGATTAATCCGAAAGTACCAATCATACTCATTGAAGGGCTTAATTTATATACTACATAGATAAAATAGACAAAGGATGTAACTAAAAAGACGATTAAAAGAAAATAGATAGATTGAAGCCCCAAAACCGATAGGACGCCACCCACAAAGAATATGACATAACCACCTCTTGCTTGTGCAAGGGTCTTTCCCTCTAAATCCTTTGAGAAGAAAAGCATACCTAACTCATGAATAGTTTCCGCTATTAATTTAAGAGCTGAAAATACCATAAAATATACTAGTGAAAGAATAATAAGTACAAAAATCTTAATCTCTATATCAGATAAAAATTCTCTCATGCCCTCATAGACGCCAATCACTTTAAAAAGACTCACTAACTGAAACATAGAGAAAGTAGAAAAACTAAAACTAAAAAGAATGATGGTAAATAAGGGCAAAAAGCCAAAAACATATGGATTTTTCATTAAGGTTTCCTCTTAGGCTCTACATAATATCCTATGTATCATAGCGGAAAGATAACAAGATGTGCAAGACTTAAAAGTACCTATTTTTCCCCATATTTAGGATCAGCCAAGACAACCTATCTATGATTTGATCGTTTAGAGATCCTCTTTCCTATATTGTCATACGTCAATTCGGTATAATACTTAGGATCATATATTAGTGACCGTAGTCTTGCACGATCCTCCAAGACTCTTCTTTATAACTACCTGTCAACGGTTTGTAGGCATTCCGTTGGGAGGATACAGCATCCTAGCAAAGGTATCCGCTTTTCTCTCCATAATAATGCCACTATCTTATGCTTCTATATACGGATATACGGCCATTGGTCCGTGAGTTTTTCTGTACCATCGAAGCATCTCCCAATGATAAATACACATTCCAAATACCTTATGTGAACTCTTTGAGTAGTTTTCCAATACTGTGGAGCAATTTGAATAGCAGTCGAAGGGGGAATAATACCAACTCCGGGAACCAATAGGTAAGGTTATCTAAGAAACCTCCCTCTTTAAATATTCTTTTACCCTTATTTTTTCTCATATAGCACCCCTAAAAATAGAAATATATATAATATTATCCTAAATAAACCAACTCTAAAAGATAATTAATTTTTTTGTCAGATTTCTTTAGTTTCTTCTTATATATAGAGAGATAGAAAAAATGTGTTGTACGCCTTATTACAGGCTTTTCGTCATGCAAACGCTCTCTATTTACGTTATACTTTTTATATGCAAAAGTTACATTTAAATAAACTATTGAAAGGGGGATTCTCATGTCCTTTGTATTTGCAATTTTCTTACCGCTTATTGCAGCTCTTTTTGTACCGATTCTGTATAAAAAGATTGGACTGCATACAGGATGGTTCGTGCTAATTGTACCTGTCGTATTGGTTATATTTTATGGCACATACATCCCTTCGGTTGCTGATGGTAAGTATTTTATTGATGAGCTTTCTTGGATTCCATCCTTAGGTATTTCTTTTATTTCATACATAGATGGTCTAAGCTTATTGTTTTCCATATTGATTAGTGGAATCGGGGCACTTGTCATCTTTTACTCTATCTTTTATTTAGATAAGAAAAAAGAGAAAATTGGTAATTTCTATGTATATTTACTATTGTTCATGTCAGCTATGCTGGGTGTTGTACAGTCGGATCATTTAATCGGCCTATACTTCTTTTGGGAGTTAACCTCTATTTCCTCCTTCCTACTCATCGGCTTTTGGTACACGCGCGACAAATCTCGCTTTGGTGCATTAAAATCTATGATGATTACCGTATTTGGTGGATTAATGATGCTAGGTGGAATATTAATCCTGCATGTTATAGGAGATACTTTTTCTATAAGAGAACTAATAAACCAAGCCACTACAATAGCAGAACATGACCTATTTGTATGGGCTCTAATATTAGTACTGCTCGGGGCATTTACAAAATCAGCTCAATTCCCTTTTTACATTTGGCTACCCGATGCTATGGAAGCACCAACTCCAGTAAGTGCTTATTTACACTCCGCAACAATGGTTAAAGCTGGATTATATTTAGTAGCACGCTTTACCCCTATCTTTGCTTTATCCGAAGTATGGATCTGGCTAGTTACAGGAGTAGGTTTACTTACCTTGTTCTGGGGTTCCTTCTTTGCAGTGAAACAAACAGATTTAAAAGGCATATTAGCATTCTCTACTGTTAGCCAGCTTGGACTAATTATGTCCTTACTAGGAATTGGTGGGATTGCTTATCATGTAACTGGAGACTTAGTAACCACTTATACCTTTGCAACGTTTGCTGCTATTTTCCATTTAATCAATCACGCAACGTTTAAAGGTAGTCTTTTCATGGTTGCTGGCATTGTGGATCATGAAACAGGGACTCGAGATATCCGCAAGCTGGGAGGCTTGATGAGCTTGATGCCCGTCAGCTTTACTGTTGCCTTAATAGGCGGCCTGTCTATGGCAGGAGTTCCACCATTTAACGGCTTTTTAAGCAAGGAAATGTTTTTAGAAGCTACTCTTTCATTACATGACTTCAGCTTATACGCTATGGATACTTGGTGGATTCTTATTCCTATCATAGCCTGGATTGCAAGTGTTTTTACCTTTGTCTATAGCTTGTACTTTATTTTCCATACCTTCAGAGGAAAGTATCAACCAAAGGAACTACCGAAAAAACCACACGAAGCGCCATTTGGGATGCTCGTGTCGCCAGCTATTCTAGCAGTACTGGTAGTAGTAATCTTTTTCATACCAAACCTTGTAGGTAGTCTTTTTATTAAACCTGCTGTTGCGGCCATCCAGCCAGCTTTCTATCAGCTGCCCGCTGATGTTGGGTTTAAGATTAAAGCATGGCATGGCTTTGATTCACCAGCGCTTTATATGACCTTAGGAGTTTTCTTAGTCGGCTTCCTATTGTATAAAACAATGAAAAAATGGTCTGTAGTATATGAAAAAATGCCTGCTAAATATACGCTTAATGAACTTTATAATTGGTTAACAATGGTCTCTGAGGTCGGGGCAAATCGGTTGTCTTCTATTTATATGAAAGGATCCCTGCGCTCCTATTTAATCTATATGTATGCAGGAATCATTCTCTTAGTTGGAAGTACCATATGGTTGAAGGACGCTTTTAGATGGGATATAGATAATTTAGCACCTATAGGCATCTTTGAAATTACTATCTCATTATTAATTATTATTGGGACTTTAACTATTTTAATCACTAATAATAGACTAACAGCTATCATTGCATTAGGTGCGGTAGGATATACAGTAGCTCTATTCTTTGTACTATTTAAAGCACCTGACTTGGCATTAACACAGCTTGTAATTGAAACAGTATCCGTCGCGTTATTTTTAGGTGCATTTTATCATTTACCAAAGCTTAACAAGCACGAAAAAGGTAAAGAAGACCGCAAATTTCGACTGGGGAATTTTATCATTGCTCTCTGTGTAGGAGTCCTTGTAACAATTATTGCGATTGCCTCTCATTCACAAAAGCTTGTATCATCCATTTCAGACTACTATAAGGAAACTGTATACTCCGAAGCCGGTGGAGGAAATATAGTAAACGTTATTTTAGTAGATTACCGAGGCTTCGATACTCTTTTTGAAATTACTGTACTCTCGATAGCTTCAATCGGTATTATTAGCATGATCACATTGCGATTAGTAAAAAAGAAAGGAGTTAGAAAAGATGAAAACAAATGATTTAATTATCCAAACAACAACTAAGATAGTTTTCTTTATTATTTTCCTCTTTTCTATCCATATCTTTTTTGCAGGGCATTATACCCCTGGCGGAGGCTTTGTTGGTGGACTATTGATGACCTGTGCTATTGTACTTTTACTTCTAGCCTTTGATTTAAAAACAGTTAAAGAAATGCTACCTATTAATTACACCATGTTAACTGCTATCGGTTTATTGATTTCCATTGCTACAGCAGCAGGATCTATCTTTTTTGATGTTCCTTTTTTCACACATGCTTATGACTATTTTAATCTCCCACTATTAGGTAAAACATCTATTCATACAGCTATGTTTTTTGATACAGGTGTCTATCTAGTGGTTGTTGGAGTTACTATGACTATCATTCAAATGATTGGAGGAGATGAATAATGGAAATAGTTATGTCCGTTTTAATAGGCTTTCTATTTATGGCCGCTGTTTATCTCATCCTGTCAAGAAGCTTACTAAGAATTATTATAGGAACAGGATTACTTAGCCACGGAACGCACCTTTTACTCCTTACTATGGGCGGCCTTTCTGGGAAATCTGCTCCTGTTCTTGCAGATGGAATAACTGATTATGCAGATCCATTACCACAAGCTCTTATTTTAACAGCCATCGTAATCAGCTTTGGGGTAACAGCCTTTTCTTTAGTACTTGCTTATCGAACGTATAAGGAAGTTGGAACAGACAATATGGAACTTATGAAAGGATCTGAAGACAATGAGTAATTTATTATTATTTCCGATCCTCATCCCTTTCCTGTTTGGGACTGTCCTTCTATTCTTCCCAAAAAAATTAGTAGCTCAGCGTGTATTAACCATCATCGGCTTAGTACTATCTTTATTAGCAGCTATACTGTTATTAATAAAAGTGAAGGCAGAAGGAATACAGGCGGTGACTCTAGGAAGTTGGGCTCCACCGTTTGGAATATCCATGGTTTCGGATATGTTATCAGTACTGTTAGTTACTTCTTCTCTAGTAATCGCCATATTCGTTGTATGGTATAGCATAATAGCATTAGATGAGGAAAGAGAAAAATCGTTTTATTACGTTGCTATCTTGTTTATGCTAACCGGTGTAAATGGTGCTTTCACTACTGGGGATATATTCAACATGTTTGTATTCTTTGAGGTTCTCCTTATTTCTTCTTATGTATTAATCGTGTTGGGTGGAGAAAAGGTACAATTAAGAGAGTCAATTAAATACATAGTGGTGAACATTATATCCTCCTCACTATTTGTTATAACTGTAGGTTATTTATATTCCGTCGTTGGAACGTTAAATATGGCAGATATATCTGTAAAAATTGCTGAGCTGGGAGAAGTAGGAATTATAACGGTAATTGCCGTGTTATTCCTGATTGTTTTTGGAATCAAGGGCGGTATATTTCCACTTTTCTTCTGGCTGCCAGGTTCTTATGCAGCTCCGCCTATACCAATCCTTGCGTTGTTTGGAGCACTCCTGACAAAGGTTGGCGTTTATGCAATTATAAGAACCTATACCTTGTTCTTCACTACTGATATTGGTTTTACTCATGAATTGTTGATGATTGTCTCTATTGTGACAATTATTGCTGGCTGCATAGGGGCCCTTGCTTACTTTGATGTGAAGCAGATTATAATTTATAACATCGTTATCGCTGTAGGAGTAATCTTGTTTGGTGCTTCACAGATGAACGAAAATGGGATGATGGGATCGGTTTTTTATTTAATTCATGACATCCTTATTAAAGGAGCATTATTCCTACTCATAGGAATTATTATTAAGATTACTGGTACGAGTAATTTACGAAAAATGGGTGGGCTAATGAATAAATTTCCACTGCTTGCTTGGACATACCTAATTGCAGCTTTCGGATTGGCAGGTATCCCGCCACTTAGCGGTTTTATCGGAAAGCTATTAATTGTACAAGGCGGCTTTGAAAAAGATTTATTATGGCAAAGCATTTTCATTCTTGCATCGAGTCTTATCGTTTTATTATCTGTAATCCGTATCTTTATCTATGCCTTTTGGGGAGTTGAAAAGGAAGCAAGCTTACCTACCAAGGAATATAGAAGGCTAATGACACCTGCTATACTGTTAGTAGCACTAACAGTTCTATATGGAGTAGGCTCTGAATTACTAGTGCCATTTATGACTGATGCGACTTCTCCTCTTTTAGATCCAACCATTTATATAGATGCTGTGTTTGGAGGGAATAAATGATGGCATTTCAAATCTTATTAAATGTTTTCATCGCTTTAACGTGGATGTTCTTGTCTATTTCCTTTAAACCAACGACATTTATAGTCGGCTACTTACTAGGGCTAGCTATGCTGTTCATGCTTCGCAAATCATTTTCTTCTAGATTTTATATGGACCGTGTATTAGCAGTTATTAAGTTAATCCTTTTGTTTCTAAAGGAACTAGCTTTATCAAATATATCTGTGTTAAAACTAATTATTAAGCCTAAAATGCCTATCAGGCCAGCTATTTTTGCTATGCCGACTGTTCTTGAAAAAGATTGGGAAATTACCCTTCTATCAAGCTTGATTACTTTAACGCCAGGAACTGTCGTTCTCGACATTTCAGAGGACAACAAAACCTTATATATTCATTCCATTGATTTTGAAGATATAGACGAGGCTGTTAATTCTATAAGAGATACATTTGAAAAGGCAATTTTGGAGGTGAGTAGATCGTGAATACTTTTTTATGGATAATTGTAGTCCTAATAAGCATCGCGCTTATTGGCTTTATTTACAGGCTTGTAAAAGGCCCATCTACTCCCGACCGGGTCATTGCTCTCGATTCAATTGGAGTGGGCTTAATCTCGTTAATTGGGCTGTTCTCCATTATCTTTGATACATCATTTTTCTTAGAGGTTATTCTTCTACTAGCAGTTTTATCTTTCATTGGAACTGTTGCATTCTCCAAATTCACTGAGAAGGGAGAAATCATACAACGTGACCGTAATAGCTAATATATTTGTCATTCTGTTTATTTTCGTTGGGACAATTTTCGTAATAGTAACAGCGATTGGTCTATTCCGCCTTCCAGATGTATACTCTCGAGCACATGCTGCTTCAAAGAGTGCTACTCTGGGTGTTATGTGTATACTGATAGGAGTATTTCTACACTTTTGGCTGAATGAAGGAACCTTTAACTCTCGTATCTTATTAGGGATTCTTTTCTTATTCATCACCGGACCAGTTGGAGGTCATATGATGGGACGTGCAGCATACTATTCAGGAGTAGAACTTTGCGACAAAACAGTACGAGATGATTTGGCAGAAGTTGTCGAAAAGAAAAGACAAAGCACACAGCATTAAGAAAAGCGCAAGCGCCTATGTCTGCCCCGACAAGCAAATGGGGGCTGTTAAGCATGGAAGGAAAACAAAGAACGTCACATCGTGTGACAACGTTTTCCTGACCAACATCCTGTTGGCCCTCGAGGGGCAAGGCGCTGTAGCTAGACAATAAAGAAAAGCGCAAGCGCCTATGTCTGCCCCGACAAGCAAATGGGGGTTGTTAAGCATGGAAGGAAAACAAAGAACGTCACATCGTGTGACAACGTTTTCCTGACCAACATCCTGTTGGCCCTCGAGGGGCAAGGCGCTGTAGCTAGACAATAAAGAAAAGCGCAAGCGCCTATGTCTGCCCCGACAAGCAAATGGGGGTTGTTAAGCATGGAAGGAAAACAAAGAACGTCACATCGTGTGACAACGTTTTCCTGACCAACATCCTGTTGGCCCTCG
>CAKQHO010000076.1 GCA_934234185.1 uncultured Psychrobacillus sp.
TGTGTTTACAGCCCAAATAATGTCAAGATCTCATCAGCCCAGATCTCCGCACCCTTATCATTCGGTGCGCTTTGCTCAATGTTCAAGTAATCCAAAATTTCCTGGCTTTGGTCATCGGGCCATGCGTTCCAATGATCCACATATGTAATATCATGCTCCTCTGCATATCCCTTCAAACTTTCTACTTCACGCAGATAATAGGTCGCCCCGTAAATCGGACTCGGCGAAGTGAGAATTGTGTACATGTATTCATTTTCCGCCTCTAGCTTCTCTAGAACCTCATCAATCATCTCTGGCGTTGCCTTTACCGCAGAGGAGATGCCGTTGCTGTTGAGGAGCAATGGCTCATAAATGAACACATCCGGTTCGGCGTCCATATAGTCTTTCACCATATCATTCGCTAAGAAATCAACTGAATTCCCTTTATATTCGAGATGCTGAACAGTGACTTTATCTCCATACGCTTCTTTTAATCGCTCACTTAATAAAGCAGCCGTTCCTTCCTTGTCGGTTCCGAGTGAATCAGAGCCAGCAATCAGAATCTGAGCGCTGCCGTTTTCATTTTCCCAGGCAGCCAATTGCAAGGTTTCCTTTAATTCGTGATCGGCTACTTTGCTAAAAGGATCATTCTTTTTAGCGGGTGCTTTCTCATTTGTAGTAGCAGCCGTGATTGTACTCACTTGTTCAATCTTATTCGACCAATGCATTTGGCCGATAACCAATACTCCAATACAAAGCAGGCATAAGAGTAGAGTTCCAACATATTTCATTCTGTGCTTCCTCCAATAAGTAACTATCAGAACATTTAGTATAGGACCATTATTTTTAACATAACATAAATAAATGTCGTAAAACAGGTGATTTTTTTGTCAATGTTGTATAATGGAAAAATAAGAAAAAATTGTTGGAGGGGAACATGGAAGAAACGATCAGCTTAAAGGACCTGTTTGAAACCTTGAAGAAGCGAGCATTGCTCATTATTACGATTACGGTCCTAGCGGTGCTGGTAAGCGGAGTTACAAGTTATTTTCTTTTAACACCAATCTATCAGTCATCAACGCAGTTACTCGTAAATCAGTCAAAGGATGAAGCGGCTGTATATAATAACAATCAGGTCCAGACAAACTTGCAACTCATTGATACCTATAATGTCATCATGAAGAGCCCAGCCATCCTTGATAAGGTCATTGATGAATTACAGCTGGATATGTCCGTGTCTGCTTTAGAGAGCAAAATTACGGTTGCCAGCGAGCAGAACTCACAGGTCGTAAAGGTGTCTGTTACAGATGAAGATCCTGTGATGGCAGCGAAGATTGCCAACACGGTTGCTAACACATTCCAAAAGGAAATCGTGAATATTATGAACGTCGATAATGTCAGCATTTTAGCCAAAGCGGAAGTATCGGATTCAGTGTCACCGATTAAACCCCAGCCGCTCATGAACATTGCGATTGCTTTAGTTATTGGATTAATGCTAGGAGTTGGCATCGCGTTTCTACTAGAGTATTTGGATAACACAATCAAGACAGAACAAGATATTGAGAGAATCTTAGATTTGCCAATCATTGGGGTAATAGGGGAGATTGAGGCTAGCCATCTCCAAACAGAGGAAAAGGCAAGCAGAGGTTCTAGAACAGGAAGAGGTGAGACATTTGGTACGCAAGAAATCTAAAAAAGCAATCGGGATGAATAGCCAGCGTAAGCTTGTGACGTATTTCGACTCGAAATCACCGGTTTCGGAGCAATTCCGGACGCTGCGGACGAATATTCAGTTCACAGCTGTAGATGAAGAGCTGCAGACGATCTTAATTACATCTTCCGGACCTTCAGAAGGGAAATCAACAACAGCAGCGAATACAGCGGTTGTATTTGCCCAGCAAGGAAAACGAACATTATTCATTGATGCCGATTTGCGCAGACCATCTTCTCATTATGCGTTCGCCTTTATGAACACAGTAGGATTGACGAATGTATTGACCAAGCAAACAACACTTGAGAAAGCTGTCCAGGTGGTTGAACCTCTCGGACTGGATGTCTTAACGAGCGGTCCATTGCCGCCAAACCCGGCAGAGCTCTTAGCATCTAGAGCGATGAAGGAGCTAATAAACCAAGTAAAGCAGGAATATGATGTCATCATCATTGACAGCCCGCCTGTCACTGCAGTAACCGATGCCCAAGTGCTTGCGAGAGAGTGCCAAGGAGTCATCCTTGTTGTAAGCAGCGGCCGAACACAGGTGGAAGATGCTGTGAAAACGAAGGATTTATTAGAGCATACAGGGGCTAAAATCCTTGGTGTTGTACTGAATAACAAAAAGATGAAGAATAGCAGCTATTATTATTACGGAAAAAAATAGACATATTTCTAGTATTTTCATAAAATACAAAGTATTATAGAATTCGTGTGCGAAAACGAAATTAAGGGGGTGTTGTGTATGATCGACATACACAGTCATATATTGCCCGGTCTTGATGACGGGGCGACAACAATGGAAGACTCATTAGAGATGGCCAAGCTTGCCGTCAGTGAAGGTATCAAGACGATCATCGCAACACCCCACCATAAAAATGGCAACTATGACAATGAAAAAAAGAATATCCTCCAGTCAATGGACCAGTTTAAAGAGCAGCTTACTATTAATCAAATTCCCTTAACTGTCCTCCCAGGACAGGAGGTACGAGTTTATGGCGAGCTATTAGAAGAATGGGAACAAGGCTCCATCCAGACCATCAATGATGCTCCATACATCTTAATCGAATTTCCGTCCAATCATATTCCGAGGTTTGCAAAGACCCTATTTTTTGAAATGTTAAACAAGGGGTTATACCCCATATTAGTACACCCCGAACGAAATGCAGCCATTATAGAGAATCCTAATCTGCTCTATGACTTTGTACAGATGGGTGTCGCTTCTCAGCTGACAAATGGAAGTATTACGGGTAAGTTCGGGAAGAAAATCAAGAAGATATCGGCTGATTTAATAGCCGCGAACTTAATTCACTTCATCGCTTCAGATGCCCATAATACCTTATCAAGGCAATTTTGGATGAATGAAGCGTTTGATGAGATTGAGAAGCAATTTGGGATGGATTACCTCTATTATTTCAACGAAAATGCCCAATTGCTTATCGAGGGACAGCCAATTATGCGAGAGATGCCCCAAAAGGTCAGGCAGCGTAAGTTTCTAGGGCTCTTTTAAATACATTATTACGTAAGGTGATACCGCCTGACCTTTATCAATGACGGTACTCGGCCATGCTGTGGGAAGATTAAACTTCCTTAGATGCATGTCGTCAAAGGGATGGCGTGAGGAAGGGTTGGATGCCCTATTATTTTTGTCATAATGAAACCGTTTGTAGGATAAAGTATTTATTGGAAATTTATCCGATAAATAACATACCCTTACATACTGATTATGAAACATTTGCTATGTAATTGTCTAATAACTTTAGGCATAATAGCGATTTTTGAATATATAGGCCTAGCCATTTACCACGAATTGTAAAAATGAATATGAGAAAAGAAATAGACTGAAATAGGACCGGAGGACGAGATGAAAAAAGTACGTAAAGCGATTATTCCAGCTGCTGGACTTGGCACGAGATTTCTGCCGGCAACGAAAGCGATGCCAAAGGAAATGCTCCCAATTGTCGATAAACCGACCATCCAGTATATCGTGGAGGAAGCGATTGAATCAGGAATTGAAGATATTATCATTGTCACGGGGAAAGGTAAGAGATCGATCGAGGACCATTTCGATCATGCGTATGAGCTGGAGAATAACTTGATGGAAAAGGGAAAGTTTGACCTTCTCGAGAAAGTACAAGCCCCATCTAAGGTTGATATTCATTATATTCGTCAAAAGGATCCGAAGGGATTGGGACATGCCATCTGGTGTGCGCGAAATTTTATTGGGGATGAACCGTTCGCTGTTTTACTTGGAGATGATATTGTTCAAGCTGAGACACCTTGTTTGCGGCAATTAATGGACGAATATGAACAAACCTATTCATCTGTCATCGGTGTGCAGCATGTGCCAGAGGGTGAAACGAATCGCTATGGCATAGTAGCGCCAATTGAGCAAAATGGACGCAGATATCAAGTCGTGGATTTTGTTGAAAAACCAGCACTAGGAACGGCACCATCCAATTTGGCGATTATGGGACGGTATGTACTTAGACCGGAGATCTTCCATTTTCTTGCTGAACAGAATATTGGTGCCGGCGGTGAAATACAGTTAACGGATGCCATTCAGAAGTTAAACGAAATCCAGTGCGTCTTTGCTTATGATTTCGAAGGGAAACGCTATGATGTCGGCGAGAAGCTTGGGTTTATTCAAACAACGATTGAATTTGCTTTACAGGAATCAACGTTGAGAGAGGATCTCTATCATTTCATGGAAGAAAAATTACGAATGTCTACAACAAATAAATAAGAAAATGTAGACCTGGATAATGCCGGGTCTTTTTTGGGGAGGAGAAAAAACGCGTGTCATACCGAAAACGGTTAACGACCCTGATTCTAATAGATTCTGCCATTGTTTTATCGGCTATTTACTTCAGTTATTTAATCCTCCATCCATATATGAGTATCTTTCAGATGGGGACCTTGTTCATAACGGCGATTGCCCTACTCTCTAGCTATCATCTCTATGCACTCATTTATAAGCTCTATAACAAGGTATGGGAATATGCGAGTGTTAGTGAATTAATCGCCATTGTCAAAGCGGTGACATTTACGATTGCAACAACTGCTATCATTCAATTGATCTTTTTCCAAGATGTTTATGTGAGAGCATTGGCTATTACAGCCATGATTCTCGTATTATTCATTGGAGGTTCTCGCTTCTCCTGGAGAATGGTAAGGAATCAAGTGTTGAAGAATCATCATGCGGATAAGAAGAAAACCTTAATCATCGGAGCTGGCGCCGCTGGTACGATACTTGTGAGGCATCTGCTTAATAAAGAGGATAGTGAATTAGTACCGGTCGCCTTCATTGATGATGATTCGAATAAACAAAAGCTGCAAATCCACGGCATTGATGTCGTTGGGGGTACATCCCTAATTCCGATGGTTGTAGCCCAATATGAAATCGAAACGATTATCATCGCGATCCCGTCTTTGCGAAAGGCAGAAGTAAAAAGAATTTATGAAGAATGCTCGAAGACAATGGCAAAAGTACAGATTATGCCGCGTATCGAGGAAATCATGTCCGGCGATGTACCTGTTACCCAGTTCAGGGATGTGGAAGTAGAGGATTTACTTGGACGTGAGCCAGTTAAGCTTAATATTGACAGTATCTCAGAATATGTAGAAGGAAAAACCATCTTGGTAACCGGTGCCGGCGGATCGATTGGCTCAGAGATTTGCCGACAAATCTGTCAATTCGTCCCTCAGCGATTGGTTCTCTTAGGACATGGAGAAAACAGCATTTATTTAATTGATATGGAATTAAGGAAGCAGTATGGAGAAAGCATTAACATTATCCCGGTTATTGCGGATATCCAGGATCGTGTGCGAATTTTCGAAGTGATGGAGCAGTATCGACCAGATGTCATTTATCATGCTGCGGCACATAAGCATGTCCCGTTGATGGAATATAACCCAAGGGAAGCTGTAAAGAATAATATTTTCGGTACTCGAAATGTCGCGGAAGCAGCAGATACATTTGGTGTTGGCGCTTTTGTGTTGATTTCTACTGATAAGGCCGTGAATCCGCCGAATGTGATGGGGGCAACAAAGCGGTTTGCTGAGATGATCATTCAGAACTTAGCAAAGGAAAGTAACACTAGGTTTGTGGCAGTACGATTTGGGAATGTGCTAGGAAGCCGCGGGAGTGTTATTCCATTGTTTAAGAAACAGATTCAAGCTGGTGGTCCGATAACTGTTACGCATCCGGATATTACGAGATACTTCATGACGATTCCGGAGGCTTCACGGCTTGTGATACAGGCGGGGGCGTTGGCTCGCGGCGGTGAAGTGTTTGTTCTTGATATGGGGGAACCGGTTAAGATTATTGATTTGGCGAAGAACCTTATTACCCTTTCGGGTTACTCGGTTGATGAGATTGGAATAGCATACTCTGGGTTGAGGCCTGGTGAGAAGATGTATGAAGAGCTTCTTAACGAGAATGAGGTTCAGAAGAATCATGTGTTTCCGAAGATTTTTATTGGGAAGGCTGTGCCGATGGAGAAGCGAGAGCTATATGGGGTGATTGAGGAGCTTCTTGATAAGGATCCGAGTAATATGAAGGATACGCTTGTGGGGATTGCGAATACGAAGTTTGGTGAGAAAAAGTCATTGGTGATTAATTAGATTCCTCAGAATCAACAATTATTATATAAGCTTTGTTAAGACAAAATCTGTTTAGTGATAACAGAAAGTTACTAAACAGATTTTCTAATGTACTACTACAGATAAGAAGGTTAGTAGAAGAGTAGTTGAATGGATGAGAGAATAAAGAATTCCAATTAATTCCCAGTTTACTAAAGTATAAATAATGGAAGGAAGTCTGAATAATGCAGTCGACAAAAGCGAAGGAAAGAATATTTCTCTCTTCACCTCATATGAGTGACGAAGGTTATGAAATGCAATATGTACAGGAAGCTTTCGATACAAATTGGATTGCCCCTCTTGGTGAGAATGTAAATGGATTTGAAAGAGAATTGGCTGAAAAGGTCGGTTCAAAAGCTGCTGCGGCCCTTTCTTCAGGTACAGCTGCCATTCACTTGGCTCTAAAAGCAGCCGGTGTAGGAGAGGCCGATATTGTTTTCTGTCCAACACTTACCTTCTCTGCAACAGCTAATCCAATTATCTATCAAAATGCGATTCCTGTTTTCATTGATAGTGATTATGAAACTTGGAATATGAGTCCTAAGGCATTAGAGGTTGCTTTTGAAAAGTATCCAGAGGTTAAGGCTGTACTCGTTGTTCATTTATATGGTTTATCTGCGGATATGGATAAGATTATGGAAATCTGTAAGAGGCATAACGTCGTCGTTATAGAAGATGCTGCTGAATCTTTAGGCACCTATTATAAAGGTAAGCAGACTGGAACATTTGGCGATTATGGCATCTTCTCTTTTAATGGGAATAAAATTATCACGACTTCAGGTGGTGGAATGCTGGTTTCTGATAATGAAGAACGAATTGCTAAAGCTAGGTTCTGGTCTACTCAATCTAGAGACCAAGCTAGGCATTATCAACATAGCGAATTAGGATTTAATTATCGGATGAGTAATGTGGTTGCTGGGATAGGCAGAGGGCAGCTTAAAGTTTTAAATCAGAGAGTAGAGAAGAAAAGATATATTTATGAATTCTACAAAAGAGAGCTTGGTGGACTTGAAGGTGTTGAGTTCATGCCATGTAATGATTGGGATGAACCAAACTATTGGTTGAGTTCAATGACATTGACTGGCAGAGTGAGACCTATTGATATATTTGAAGCATTGGAAGCTGAGAATATCGAGTCAAGACCAGTTTGGAAGCCGATGCATATGCAGCCGTTCTTTGAGAAGTATGATTTTATAGGGTCTGATGTATCAGAAAGACTATTTGAGAATGGCGTATGTTTGCCGTCTGATACAAAGATGACGGATGAGGATTTGAATAGAGTATGTACGATTATTAAGGGGTTGTGGGACAGGTAATGAGCGTTTCAAATGATGGCTTTTATAAAAGGTACGTAAAAAGACCGATGGATTTCATTCTTTCTTTGATTGCTGTTTTTGCTTTAAGCCCCTTGTTTATAATAGTGGCAATTCTTGTAAGAATGAAACTTGGCAGTCCCATTCTTTTTAAGCAAGAACGACCAGGTCTTAATGAAAAGATTTTTTTGATGTATAAGTTTAGGACAATGACGGATAAAAGAGATGAAAATGGGTCTTTACTCCCTGATGACGTTAGGTTAACTAGGTTTGGAAAGTTTTTGCGATCCACTTCACTTGACGAGCTGCCAGAGCTTATAAATATCCTAAAAGGTGACATGTCTATCATAGGACCGAGACCATTGTTGGTTCAGTATCTTCCACTTTATAATGAACATCAAAAACGTCGGCATGAGGTAAGACCTGGATTATCAGGTTTAGCACAGGCAAGTGGCAGAAATGCGATTAGTTGGGAAGATAAGTTCAATCTTGATGTTGAATACGTGGAGAGTGTTAGCTTCATTGGGGACTGGAAGATTATCTTTATGACGATTCAAAAGGTGTTAATTAGAGATGGTATCAGCTCGGAGACTGCAGCTACTATGGAGCCGTTTATAGGGACTAAAAAGGAAAGAAGAGAATTATGAACGAAAAGCTACTAATTATCGGTGCTGGTGGTCATGGGAAAGTTATTGCTGATATAGCATTAAAGATGAATAAGTGGAGAAATATTGCATTTCTAGATGATAATGAGAATGTTGGGAGCGTAATGGGGCTAGAGGTGCTTGGCACCTCGAATACTCTGATAAACTATATTGATCACTATCAGATATTTATAGGTATAGGCGATAATATGACAAGGCAAAAGATTCATATGATGCTTGAAGCAGCAGGTGCGAATATACCTACGTTAATTCACCCCAATTCAACAATCGGAAACGAGGTCTATATTGGAAATGGTACAGCTATTATGGCTGGGACGGTAATAAATTGCTGCACGAAAATAGGAAAAGGCTGCATAATTAATACTGGATCAAAAATAGATCATGATAATCACATAGAAGATTTTGTCCACATATCACCAGGAGCCCAACTAGCGGGTACGGTTAAGGTTGGAAAAGGAACATGGTTAGGAATTGGAAGTGTGGTTATCAATAATGTAAATATTACAGCTAACTGTAAAATCGGCGCTGCTGGATTGGTCCTTAGAGATATAACTGAACACGGTACCTATGTTGGAATTCCTGTTAGGAGAATCTGAGTATGAAAAGAAATGTATGGATTTTTAATCATTATGCAACAAATATGTTTAAGGATAAAGCGGGACGACATTACTGGTTTGCGGAGAATTTAATAAAATCAGGCTACAATCCAACAGTATTTTGCGCATCTACTATTCATAACACGGACCAAAATATAAATATGGGGAATGAATTATATATAACTGACCGAAGTAATAATATTCCATTTGTTTTTGTGAAAACCCCAAGTTATATAGGAAATGGAAGAGAAAGAATAGTTAACATGTTGTACTTTTATAAAAATCTCTTCAAGGTAGCAAAAAAACATGCGGCTATATATGGAAAGCCAGATATCATACTTGCTTCTAGTGTTCATCCATTAACATTAGTTGCTGGAATAAAGATTGCGAAGAAATTTGGTATCAAATGTATATGTGAAGTAAGAGATTTATGGCCAGAAAGTATTGTTGCGTACGGAGCATTAAAAAGAAATAGTTTAATTGCAAAGATTCTTTATCAAGGTGAAAAGTGGATATATAAAAAGGCGGATTCTATCATTATGACGTGGGAAGGTGGGCAGGAGTATATAACTGACCAAAAATGGGACAGTCAAATTGCTTTAAATAAAGTAAAACATATCAGTAACGGAGTAGTAATTGATACATTTGATGCTAATAGTCAGAGATATAAAATAGACGATATAGATTTAGATAATAAATCTTACAAAAATGTAGTTTATGCTGGATCAATTAGAAAGGTTAATAACCTTGGAATGTTGTTAGATGCCGCAAAATTAATAAAAAAATACGGTAATAATGATATTCGACTTTTAATCTATGGATCTGGTGATGAAAGTGAAAAGCTTAAAAGGCGGTGTGAGGAAGAAGATATTGATAATGTAATCTTCAAAGGGCATGTTGAGAAGAAACATATTCCGTCTATTCTTAAAAAATCTTATGTAAATATACTTCATAACACCAGTACATCACTTGATAAGTACGGTCAAAGTCAAAATAAATTTTTTGAATACTTAGCTGCCGGGAAGTGTATAGTTCAAACTTATACCACTGGTTATAGCATATGTGAGAGATATAATTGTGGAATCAGTGCACCCGTACAAAATGCAGAGGAGATAGCTAAAGCTATAGTACAAGCTTGTAATGATGAAAATAATAATCTCCAAATGGGAATAAATGCCCGAGAGGCTGCCTATCATTTTGATTTTTCTATGTTAACTAAAAAACTAAGTGAAATTATAGAAACTATTGATAGAAAAGAGGAACCTACAGATGAGCTTGTATAAAAGAATAGTAAATAAAGAGGAAAAAATTGCAGTTGTAGGATTGGGATATGTGGGTATGCCAATTGCAGTAGCATTTGCTAAAAAGGTTGATGTTATTGGGTTTGATCTTAATACTTATAAAATCGATCAATATAAAAAAGGTATAGATCCTACTCATGAAGTAGGTGATGCGGCTATAGGAGAATCGACAGTGGAATTTACTTCAGATGCTACTAGACTCAAGGAAGCCAAGTTTCATATTGTAGCAGTGCCTACCCCTGTAAATGCAGATAAAACACCAGATTTAAGTCCTATTGAAGGTGTTAGTAGAACAATAGGAAAGAACTTATCTAAAGGTTCAATTGTTGTATATGAATCTACTGTTTATCCAGGTGTAACGGAGGATATCTGTATTCCTATTCTAGAAGAAGAATCTGGATTAAAATGTGGGATTGACTTTAAAGTCGGTTATTCTCCTGAACGTATTAATCCTGGTGATAAGGTCCATCGTTTGGAGAATATTAAAAAGATTGTATCTGGTATGGATGCGGAATCTCTAGAGGAAATAGCAAAGGTTTATGAGCTAGTGGTTGAGGTTGGTGTGCATCGTGCGAGTTCTATTAAAGTAGCCGAAGCCGCTAAGGTAGTTGAAAATAGCCAGCGTGATATAAATATTGCATTTATGAATGAACTTGCAATGGTTTTTGATCGAATGGGGATTAATACTCAGGAAGTTGTTGATGCTATGAACACAAAATGGAATGCATTAAAGTTTACTCCTGGATTGGTTGGAGGTCACTGTATTGGTGTTGACCCTTATTATTTTCTATATGAGGCAGAAAAATTAGGATATCACTCACAAATCATTTTGTCAGGTAGAAAAATTAATGACGGAATGGGTTCTTTTGTAGGGGATGCAATTATTAAAAAGTTAATCCTTGCTAACAAAGTTGTTAAACAGGCAAGGGTTGTTATTTTAGGTATCACATTTAAGGAAAATTGTCCAGATACACGTAATTCTAAAGTAGAAGACATTGTCAAGCGACTGAAAGAATATGAGGTTAATCCGATTGTAGTTGACCCTTATGCAGATCCAACAGATGCTAAAAATGAGTATGGAGTAGATTTAGTCCCTTATGACATGGTTAACAATGCTGACTGTGTTGTATTTGCCGTAGCGCATGATATGTTTAGGGGTATGACAATGAGTCAGATAGATTCATTATTTAAAGAACTTCCAAATGAGGAAAAGGTTATTGTTGATGTAAAGAGTATACTTGATAAAAATGAGATTGAGAAATTAGATTATAGTTATTGGAGATTATAGAATTGCATAATTAATTTAAGAGGCTAGATAAATCAGAAGGAATATTCTAAGGTAATATAGTATATTCCTCTGTCAAGAATCAATGAAAATAGTTAAGTGGATGTATCTGTTGGTACATAGCGACGAGATAGAGAATAAAATAAGTATTTGAAGCGGAAATTAAACACATTTTAGGTGTATAAACTATAATAATGCATGTATTCTTTCGGAGAACAATTGCAATAGTGCAGTACTAAAAATATTAAAATCAATTTTTTTAAATGGATTTTAAAGGAAATTTAATATTTGTGTTCACTATTAACAAGAGTCAACGACTGTGAATAGACCTATAGGGATAGTTTTGTAGGTCGAATACCAAAGTATCGTTAAAGTTCATATCCAATCCTTTTTATTGTATAGTGCACTACTACAATGATACCGTGAGGCCATAGATTATGATAGTCAGAGTTTTCGCACTGAACATGTCCTATCATTTTTCAGGTTGCCATCCAATATTTCGGGGTAAACAGATAAAGATATTTTAATATGTATTAATGACGTTTGATGACTTTAAAGTCATTTTAAACGTCTTTTTTTAAATACAACCATTCAATTGTGCCATTGATTTAAATCTGTAACTCAATAAAGTTATGCTCCTATACGGAATAGAAACCCTTAATCGCAACTCTGTAGAGGACTTATCAGATCCGCTTCTTTTCCTTAGCTTATATACAAAGCTGTTAGTAATTTTTAAATAATTGTAGACCTATATTCATTTGGAAATAAGTGGGAAAGAGTGTGAAGGTGGGTCGCTCTTAAATGAAGTTAGTTTTTCAAAGTATTTTTGAAAGACTCTATTTACAGTGTAATGTTTGGAGTGTCAATATGACTTCAAGAAGTAGTAACTAATATTTCTTAACCCTTAAAGTAATCATTTTTATTAAAGGAAGATGTTTAGTTGAAAAGCCAATTAGGTTTATATCATAAATTAAAATCATTTCAGAAGTATAAAAAAGTTATAACTGAATTTATAACCAATGTTATTTCTTTTTCATTACTGATTGTTGTCCAGCAAATTATAGCTTTACCTGTAATTTCTAGGTTCTATGAAGTTGATTTGTTTGGACAAATAGTTCTTACATTTGGAATTAGCAATATTATTACGTCGATGTTAGGCTTTAGTATAGGCAATGCTAGACTCCTAGATCAAAAATTTTATAACTATGTCTATATTAAGTTGTTTATAATTAGCAATATTCTTGCGTTGATAATTGGATTCTTTGTCTACACTTTAATTTTTACTAATAATTATATTGAAGCTATACTTTATGCTTTTGTTTGTATGTTGGGTAGCATTAGATACTTCTTTATCTCTGAGTACCGTATAAAGGATGAACACAAAGGGATATTTAAACAAAATCTATATTATTTCCTTGGCATTTTATTGGGAATGGGTGTATTTTCTTTTTCACACATTTGGCTAATAATATTTTTAACAGCTGAGGTGTTATCAGTTATAGCAACTTATGTATCACTTCGTAAAGACGGTTTTTTTGAGTCATTTAAAGATAAAAGCTATCTTAAATACACTAATACCATTCAAACAATGATAAATAATGGATTGTCCTATTCGTTAACACAATATGATAGATTTGTAATTTATCCTATCTTGGGCGCAACTAATGTTAGTTTATATTACTCAACTTCCATTTCAGCAAGGATTGGCTCATTAATCATGAATCCACTATCAAATTTTATTTTAGGAAAATTAGCAAATAAGAAGGAAAATTTGAAAGATAGAATGGTTAACATGGTGATTCTATGTTCTTTGATAATTACATTTATTTATTTTTCTTTAACAGTATTCACAACACCAATACTTGTGAATATCCTATATCCTAGCTTTCTATCAAAAATTGAAGACCTTATAATTCCTATATGTTTGGGAACAGCATTTATGGGAGGAGTTAGCGTTCTTAAACCAATAATAATGAAATATCAGGGTGTTGAATATTATAATAAAGTATTTTTAGTTTATGGTGTAATATTAATTACCCTTTCAATATTCTCTTCTATAAATTCTGGCTTAATAGGTGTAGCTATTGCTCAAGTTATTTCAAGTTTTATACTATATATATATTTACTATTAAGTCTTAAACTTTTTCGTTCTAAAATAATAATATAATATCTTTAAAAAGAAGGATTTTTAATATGAAGATTAAGAAAGTGGCTTTGTTATTTTTACTTTTAACATTTTTATCGGGAACTTTTACTTTAAATAGGCTAAATCTAGGAGTACAGATTGAAGTAAGATATATTATATTTTTCATGTTCATATTAATATATTTATTGAATGGAAAAAAAGGAGATTTAAAAAGGGGAATTATTAAAAAACCTTTAATATTTTTCCTTATGACGGTATGTTTTTATGTTTTTGTATCTGCAATTTCTCTGTTTTACACAGTTAATCCAGTATTAGCGACCGGAAAGTTTATGACATTGCTATTTTTGGTCTTACTATTATTAGGAACGCTTTTCATGGCTCAAAGTATGCGCCCTAGTGAGTTTTTCAATTTTACCTCTATATTTTTTATTATCATTGGTGCTTTTTATGCGATGCCTGTAATTGCTAGTGTGTTATCAGGTGCCTCAAGGGGAGATGTAAACTTAAGTGGCCCAAATGTGACAACAAGAATTTTTTTCTTTGCAACTTGTGCTTCTTTCTATAGGTATTCTTTAAATAAAAACAATCTTTACTTAACAGCAGTTCTTTTTTTCTTAGCAAGTATAATTTTAGTAGGTTCTAGAGGTGGCCTTGTGGGTGCCGTTTTTACTATTACTTTAATGTTAGTTATTAAAATATTGTTTGCAAGGAAAGTTAAAGTAAATAACACACTGACTTTTAGAAAATTGCTGCTTATACCTTTGTGTATAACTGTTATATATTTTATTTACGAGCCAGTAAAAAGGGTATTTATGGAAAGGTTCGTTGGTGTTACATTCGACGGAGATAAGGTTTATACATCTGGAAGAGATATAATTTATTTTGACGCAATAGAAATGATAAAAGAAAAGCCACTTTTTGGGCATGGCATAGATTCTTTTACATTATCTACAGGTCATGTATATCCCCATAATTTGCTTTTAGAAATGATGGTTGAAATTGGGTTGATTGGTGCTTTGATATTTATCGTTTTTTTATTATACTCAATCCTATTTATCTTTAAACTGAAAAAATCGCCACTTTTTATTTTATCTGGATTCCCTCTATACATGATAATAGTACAAATGTTTTCTGGAGAATTCTATGATTTTAGGTATTTCTTTTTATGGAGTATTCCATTTCTATGCTATGGAGCTGTTGATAAGTCTGAATTAATGTACTTGGAAAATGAGTAGGATTATGCTTAAAGAATGTATAAGATAGCTTAAGTAAATATATTAGATTAGTTAAAGAAGTGGTTTTAGTAAATTTCAGTAGCAGCTTTAGAGAGAGCCTTTAGCTCGTTTTTTTACTTTCATAATGGCTAAGAAAAAGTAGCTGTTACCACCCGACTTTTTTTCTAGGACGTTCCATAGGGATTGCTATCGAACTCCATTGAAAAATTGTCCCATTGACCTTTATAATTTGATGCCTTTCCAAAGAAGCCGTGCTTGTCACCACCCGATTTTTCTTGTTTCACAGGATGTTCCACAGATGGGCGGTTTCGGTTGAACTAAGGATGTACCAGTGACCTTTTGAGAGTTTCGCTTTTCAAGGCGAGTATTTCAATGGGTCACTTTTTTTTGTATCTTGATGAATCCGTATATTCCTCAATGCTTAATCATCTCATACAGGAATCTTGTCAACCGGTGAGATTATGGAAAGTACGGTTATTCGCAAAGTTTGCCCCTTTGGTTCTGAAGCGGATTTTCTGCCTAAATAGGCTTTTAGCAAAAGTAATACTTTCTTTTGTGGTTTTTGAAGGGATTCTTGCATTTATATCGAAATGATTAAGTAAATATTTCATCCCCATTTTCTAATCTTCGAATGATTCATCTAGTATGTTTCCTCTATCTTTACCTACAGAGTTACACCATTCTTTCGTTTCTTTCAGTAAAAATTGAATAAGCTTGGAGGTTTTTTTGTGACGGTTAAGGTATCCAGTGTTGGTCTTTGTAAACGATAAACTAGACTCAACAGTTTTCCACAAATAAGGCCGGTTCTTACGCCTTTTTGGTGAAATGCACTAAGTACCCCTTCTCAATCATACCGTTTACTTTTTTAGTATATCTAGTTTTTATAAAGAAACCTCTTTTTAAGTAAATCAAAGTTTGCGCGACCATACATCAATCGTTTTATGTTCTTTAACCTGTTTACTTG
>CAKQHO010000077.1 GCA_934234185.1 uncultured Psychrobacillus sp.
CTCCTGGTGTATATTGTTGCTGCTGTTGTTGATTTGGATTAAATTGTTGCTGTTGACTATACTGCTGCTGTTGATATCCACCTGGGTTCCAATAATATTGAACCATTCATACATCCTTTCTAGTGTTTAAATTTCAGGACATTCGGACTCTGTTGGAGAGAAGAAGCAATGAGCCTTAAACCGTCCTGTATTCCATTGACCATACCACTGAGCAGGGCAGGGATTATTTTCTCCTGGGGAAAAAAACCACAAGGAACGAGTAGCAGGGTGAAAACGTTCTCCGTTAATTACACGTTGTGCTAAGGCCTTGTCACTATCTCTCGCACGCTGATAGAAGTAAGATTTTACAGTAGCTTCAAATCCACCTGGTCGTTGATATACCATGTCTTGGATATTTCGAACATCTGCAAAATCTAAACAACCAGTTCTTACTCGATTAACACCGACATTTCCTACCATTAACATTCCTAAATCGCCTTCGCCCTCCGCCTCTGCACGCATTAGCCTCGCAAGTAAATCAATATCCTTTGATGTCGCGCGAACTACTGCCAATGCATCACCTCCTAACATAAACTATGCAAGTATATGACAAAACATGACTAAATGTGCGCAGGATCTGTTAGAAAAGCATGTAAGGCAGATCGTTTTCCTAGGAAGAAGAGATGGGTCTGCCAATGTGGTTTAACTCAGGGGGTTAAAAAAACACCGAGAAAGCAATCACTTTCTCGGTGTTCAATAATTATAGTTGGAAGAATTCCTCGCGTTTCTCTCCTAGTAAAATAGTTCCTACAAAGAAGGAACCGAACTCACCGTAGCGAGCACTTACTTCATCAAAACGCATTTCGTATACTAATTTTTTGAATTGAAGAACATCATCAGAGAACAATGTTACACCCCACTCATAATCATCGAAGCCAACAGAACCAGAAATGATTTGTTTCACTTTTCCAGCATATTGGCGGCCGATCATACCGTGGCTACGCATCAAGCTCTTACGATCATCCATTGAAAGCATATACCAGTTATCATTGCCTTCACGACGCTTGTCCATCGGGTAAAAACAAATATATTGAGAGCGAGGTAACTCTGGATATAATCTTGCGCGTACATGTGGGTTTTGGTATGGATCTTCGTTAGATTCACCAGCAAGATAGTTAGATAATTCTACAACAGAAACATATGAATACGCCGGAATCGTGAAGTCCGCAATCATCAGTTTATTAAACTTTGCTTCCAACTGTTGTAACTCATCCATTGTTGGACGTAATGTCATCAACATAAAATCTGCTTTTTGACCAACTACTGTATAAAAAGCATGTGCTCCTGTTTTTGCATCGTCTGCTTGTTGAAGCTCATCTAAAAATGCAACTAGCTCGTCAGTTGCTTGCTTACGCAATTCTGGATCTACTTGCTTCCATGCTGCCCAATCCATTTGGCGCAAATCATGTAATACATACCAGCCATCTAATGTAATTGCTGCTTCATTCATCTTGTAAGTACACTCCTTTTAATAGATATTTCGCCCCTTTAGTTTACCACACCAGCCTTTAGAAATCCTATTTTGACTTGGTTTCCACATGACAATCTGTGACAAACTCGTGTATGCTTACACTATTATCAACCCAATACTAAGAGGAGGAAATATGGCTGACTTATTTGAAGAATTGAAGACAAAATGAGGGGGACAAAGCTATCGATTATTTTTCCTGAAGGGGAAGATTCACGTATGCACTAGGGCTTATAATTGATGGTGAACTGCAATTCGATGCCAGTATAGTTCCTTCCGTAGCGAAGAAGAAGGTAGAGGGCTCGCCTATACAAGGTAACGCCAATGTTTTTGTATTTCCGTCTCTAGAGGCAGGGAACATCGGCTACAGAGCGACTTGGTGGCTTTGAAGCGCTTGGTCCCATTTTGCAAGGGTTAAATGCACCGGTAAATGATTTGTCGAGAGGCTGTACTGTAGAAGATGTATATAATCTTGTATATATTACTGCTGCACAGGCTCTCCAATAAGGAGAATTAGTATGTCAGAAATAGAAGATTTGTTAAAACAAAAGGTATGGCGCTTTTGGGACCAGTCCTTAAGTGGAAAAAAGGGATCTGCATTAGAGTCCTTCGCTACAGACGATTTGCTTTGTCACTTAGTTGGACAAGGGCAGTCACCCCCTACAGTCCGCACATGGGTTCATGAACAAACGGTTGTAATGGGGATTCAGGACCACAGACTACCATTTGTGGAAGACGCTCAAATGATTTTAAGACAACATGGATATTACCCAATTGTTAGAAATTCAGGAGGGTTAGCAGTTGTCTTAGATGAAGGAGTTCTAAATATATCCATTATTCTTTCGGAGAAGGAAAGGCCAATCGATATTTCTACTGGCTACGAGGTAATGCTTCGATTTATTCAATTGCTCTTTCCGGAGGCTCAAGAACAAATAGAAGCCTATGAGATAGTAGGCTCATATTGTCCAGGTTCTTATGATTTAAGCATTGGTGGAAGAAAATTTGCAGGGATATCACAGCGGAGATTGCGTCAAGGAGTTGCAGTACAGATATATCTTTGTATAGAAGGGAGTGGGAGTGAGCGTGCAGAGCTGATTCGCTCCTTTTATGAGGCAGGAGTGCAAGGAGAAGCCACAAAATTCGATTATCCTGATATAAAGCCAGCAGTAATGGCATCCATTAATGAGCTTTTAGGAGTCTCTTATTCAGTACAAGAAATTATTTTTCGTTTGCAGCAGCTACTTAAGGGGTTATCCACTGAAGTCCAATCCCTTCCCCTACAGCAGGACGAAATAGAGTTATACCAGTTTTACTTGGAAAGAGTGGTACTTCGAAATCAGAAAATGCTTGAAAAACAATAGCCTCACTTCCATGATGCACCATTATTTTACAGATTTTCATGGTACTATGCTATAATGATAAGGTAATAGCTCTGGCTTTCGAGGGTGGTCAGCACATCTTTTTCCGTGACTTTATCAAAAGAAATGGAAGGGGGTGGGGCTGTTTGACAGTTTTTGAGGCAATTAGCTTAATGATTAGTTTTGGTTCACTGATTGTGGCTATACTCGTCTTGTCATTTACTTTTTCACAAAAAAAGTAAACCACCCCGGAGCCTAGAAGCAATTGGGATGGTTTACTGACCTGACTTGCTAATCGCTCTCGAGAGCGATTCTATTACGCTGGACTTCTTGGTGCTCGAACACCAGGTAGTCTTTATAGTATGTTCATTATAGCATGAGATATAATATATTCCAATATATTCAAAAAGTTAAGAAAAAGCTTCTCTCAAAAATAGTAAATTCATTTTTACATTATGAAATAAAAAGAGCCCAATTCAGAAGTGAATGTGGGTTCTAATTTTGTATTACTAGTTAAATAACTGGTGGTTCTTTCGCTACTAGATTGCCATTCTTCTCCATTTGGAATACGGGTACAGCTGGCATTTCCTCATCGTTTAACGTAACTAAACGTCGAGCGCGGTTCATAATTTGAACGAATTGCTCGTAATCCTGTTTAATTGCAGCGTTTTCTTTTTCTAGTTTTGCAAGCTCGCTTTCTAGCTTACGAATCTTTTCTGTTGAAATAGCTGCCATATGACGATATCTAGAAATATCTGAATCACTGTGTTGTAAGCGTACTAGATAAGCAATAATAATATCAATCGATAAAGCGGAAACGGGGATAGATTGTAAGCGTTCGCCTTCCTCTTGAGGTTTTGCTAGATAGATACCATTGCCTCTTCTGCGGTAGTCTTTTCCTAGAATACGAAGCTTTTCTTTTCTTTCTTTTTTCGCTTCTTTTAATTCCGTCTCATATTGGTGCCTTACTACTGCATTCCAGCGGAATCCACATGCTGCAGCCGTTCTATTAAGCTCGTCACCAGCCTCTTCAAAAGCGTTCAGCTGTGTACTGCCTTCACGTACATGTCGCAATACCATTTCTGCCAATAATTCATCATTTTCTTGCATCCATGCATCTTGTCTAATCTTTACCATGTTTGTCCTCCTACCATGTTCATAGTTTCGTTGTTCTATTAACATGATGGACAACATATCGCTCTTTTATTCACGTAATATACACTTGATAGCCATATAAAGTTTAAGATACAATGACGTGTAGGCAAATGACTATTTATAGAAAGGGTTGTGGACAATATGGCAAACCATTTCCGAGTTTGCGATGAGTGTCAGGCCGTTAATTTAAAAACATTAATTCCTAAGCTAAAGGCGATAGACCCGGAGGCAGAAGTTGAAGTGAAAGAATGCCAATCATATTGCGGACCAGGGAGAAAGAAGACATTTACTTTTGTCAATAATCGTCCCGTTGCTGCACTAACGGAAGATGAATTAATGGAAAAAGTACGCGCAAAGCTGGAGATATAATATTTTTTAGTAGCTCCAGTAGCCTGAAAATCTCTTATCCAAAATGAATCTATGAAAAGACTGCCGCCTTTGTCAGAAGCGGCTTTTTTCTTTATACTTATTATATATGACTATTTGATGGAGGTTGAGATATGAGCTATGCTACGCAAAAGCTAGCAGAAGAAAAAGTGTTTAAGGATCCGGTTCATCGCTATATTCATATTCGCGACCAAGTGATTTGGGACGTAATTGGAGCCAAGGAATTTCAACGACTTCGCCGTATTAAGCAGCTAGGAACTACTTATCTAGTCTTTCACGGAGCAGAGCATAGCCGTTTCAATCATTCTCTAGGAGTATACGAAATTGTTCGGCGTATTGTGGACGATAGCTTCAGTGGAAGAGTGGAATGGGATTCCTCTGAAAGATTGGTAGTCTTATGCGCAGCTTTATTACATGATCTTGGTCATGGTCCATTTTCTCATGCCTTTGAAAATGTGTTTGGTCTAGATCATGAAGAATTTACTAAATCTATATTGCTTGGAGAAACTGAAGTCAATGAAGTGCTATCAAGAGTTAGTAAGGACTTTCCCAAAAAAGTGGCAGACGTAATTGGGAAAACCTACCCAAACAAGCAAGTAGTAAGTCTGATCTCCAGTCAAATCGATGCCGATCGTATGGATTATCTTCAACGGGATGCTTATTTTACTGGTGTTAGCTATGGACACTTTGATATGGAGAGAATTCTTCGAGTGATGCGTCCACTTGGTGACCAGGTTGTCATTAAGTCTAGCGGAATGCATGCTGTAGAGGACTACATAATGAGTAGATATCAGATGTATTGGCAAGTCTATTTCCATCCTGTATCTAGAAGCGCCGAGGTTATTTTAACAAAAATTCTTCACCGGGCAAAGGCACTGAGTGAAGCAGGCTATGCCTTTGAGCAGATGCCAACACATTTCTTAGGATTTTTTGATGGCTCCTTCACGCTAAAGGATTACCTAGCATTAGACGAAGGAGTATTATTAACATATTTCCAGCTATGGATGACCGAAAAAGATCCAATACTTTCAGATTTATGTGATCGGTTTGTAAATCGTAGACTCTTTCAATACGTAGAATTCGATTTAGCAAAGGATTATATGAAAATGAAAGAGCTGGAGCAGCTATTCAAACGAGTAGGTGTGGATCCCGAATACTACCTGGTATTTGATTCATCTTCGGATCTCCCCTATGACTTTTATCGTCCGGGAGAAGAAGGAGAGCGAATTCCAATCCATTTACAAATGCCTTCTGGCGAAATTCGTGAGTTATCACGACAATCAGAGGTTGTAGAAGCAATTTCAGGAAAACGAAGAACTGATCATAAATTATACTTTCCAATGGACTTCTTACAGGCGGACGGGAAGAAAAAAGCGTTAAGAAATCAAATATTAGATTTACTAACATAAAGGTGGGCTTAGGTTGCTAGAGGAACATGCAAAAATCGTGCAATTTATCGGAGCAGCAGACGGCATAACGGGTAGAAAAAAACTACAAAAGATGATTTATATAGCAAAAAAATTGAAGTATCCATATAAAGAGAAATATGATTTTCATATTTTTGGACCTTACTCAGAGGAGTTAACACTTCGTATAGAAGAACTTTGCAACATGGGTTTTGTTTACGAGGAAAGGCAGGATAAAGGATCGTATGTGCAATACAAATATCTCACGACACCAGCAGGGGAGCATTTTATGCAGATGGCTCAGCTGCCAGAGGTAGGGGAAGACTTGAGCTCTTGTATTGAACAAATGAAAAATAGAAGCTCTCGCTTTTTAGAGCTAGTATCTACCCTGTTATATTTTGATAATCTTCCAAAGGAAGAGCAGATAGAAAAGCTACATGTAGTAAAAGGGAAATTGAATTACACAGAGGAAGAAATAGAGGAAGCTTTTACGTTTGTTTTGAACTTGATGAACGAAAAGAAGGCAGTTCATTAAAAGAACTCCCTCCTTCCTGAGCCCTATTTGTTGTCGGGGCAGACATAGGTTGTGCTTTTCTATTTATCGCTTAAGCGGGTTCCTGCTACTGCGTAGTGGCTTTTTGGCATTTCTTCAATGAAGACAACTACATTCTCGACAGGAGCGTTTGTAGTCTCTGCTACTACCTCAGTTACCTTTTCTACTAATGCTCTTTTTTGCTCATCAGAGCGGCCTTCTAGCATTTTTACTGTTACGTATGGCATATTGTTTCCTCCTTTGCTGAAATTATCTGTATACTTATATCATAACAGAACGGAGGGTTTTATTGGCATGACAAACGAAGAAAAACCAAAACAAAAAATAGGATTCACTATCATAAAAAACGATCCAACAGATGGCCATAAAGGCTTCGGAATTGGTGCTCTTTCTTTAGAGAACGTGTCACCGGTTATTATAGATGTCGAAGAAGGTACTGCAAAAGTTGAAATAGGCGCAATGCATGCTCGCAGTGATACGGAGCGAGGTATCAAGTTTACGACGAACCGTGAAGACTCAGAAGGTGGTAAACCTTACTGGCTAGTATGGGTGACCATCGACCATAAAGAGGATGGACCTTATTATGCAGGTGTAGCTGCCTGTGAAATGGTCATCAATCGTGAAAAGCGAAGAGGATATAAAATTTTAGCAGAGCATGTAAACAGGATGGATAAATCTATGAAGCGACAAATTTTAGTAGATTTTATGGATGAACGCTCTAAAGGTATATTAAAGGAATTTTTACAATCGCATAATAAGGATATATGGGAGCGAAGCAGTTCACAGCTCCACGAGGATTTAACAGTCTAAAATACTTTTTCAAAATAAAGAATAAGATAAGTGTCTTTAGATGGTTGAATAAAAGTGAAAAAGACAGTACAATTTATTTAAAGCTTACTTCAAGGTAATGCTAGGACACTTAGTGGCAACTAGTAAGCGAAGAGTTACGAGTATTGTGAAACCCATTCCAATCATTTTAACTTTTTGCAGAACGCTCTACTAAGAAAAAGCTTTCTATTGCTGGTAAGGCAATAGAAAGCTTTTTATTTTGGCACAGTCATTTCCGCTAATCTTGAATCCACCTTTCTAATGATAGAGCTCCGAGGTTAATCGCACAGATCAAACTCAATAGAATCGGGTATTCGGTCGATTATCCTATAAATAGGGAAAGCAGGATACCTCCTAGCTTTCCCTATTTTTTTGATTTGTACATTAGTCACCAAAGAAAGAAAACGGAAAGAATGACCATGGATCATCTTCATCTTTTTCGGAAATTTTCTCAAAGGAATGCTGTTCTAAGGTTGGATCGGTACATAGCTTGGTTGGGGCATCCTTTTCCTTTAAATATATTAACCGCTGCTTTTCACAGGCAGAGGTAGCAATGCCTCCAGTTTCCACATCTACAATAACTCCCTTAACTCCTTTAGGAGCAATAAATGGTTCAACCGGTAATCCCTGATGAGCTAACTCCATAAATTCAACCCATATCTGCTTGGTTACCTGTTTTGCTTCTGCATCACTTACCTGTTTTCCTTGATCGTATCCATTCCATACGCCTGCAGTCAATTGGGGAGAAAAGCCAATAAGATATTGATCAGAAATAGTTGTTCCGGATTTAGCGGCATAAGGTCTAGTTATTTTTGCTCGAATGCTAAGTCCTGTTGCAGGTGAGTAATCATTAAAGTTTGGATCAAACATGCCAGTCATCAAGTGAGATAGGATGAAGGCATCGGATTCTAACAGAGCCCTTTTTTCCTTTTTCTTTTCTCTTTCTGCATCATAAATTACTTTTCCTTTGTTGTCCGTAATTTTTAAAATATACGTTGGTTCTCGAAGAATGCCTTTCGAAGAGATGGTGTTATAGGCTTTCGTCATCTCAAGTAGGGAAATTTCCGACGTCCCAAGTGCTGTAGCAGGAGTGTCCTGTACTTTCATATCTAAATTAAAGCGTTCGACTAACTGATGAAAAGGCTTATATCCTATTTTCTCTAATGCTTTTACTGCATATATATTATCAGAGATGGCCATCGCCTGGGCCATGGATATAGGATGATTAGCGAACTCACCGTTCACATTTTTAGGCTCGTATTCCTGGCGACCATTATCATAGGTGAAAATAGTTCGTTCACTTTTTAAAAAGGTGAGAGGAGAAAATCCATTCTCCAACGCTGCGGCGAAAAGAAGAGCTTTAATAGTAGAACCTGGCTGTCTCTTCGCTTGGGTTACCCGGTTAAATTGACTGTCATTGAAGTTTCTTCCGCCAACCATTGCTGTTACATACCCAGTGCTAGGCTCCATACTGATGAAGCCAACCTGAAGCTCTCCCTTTGGCATCCACTTTTCAATCGTTGCTTCGGCAGCTTGCTGATGGTGGAGGTTTAATGTGGTAGTAATTGTCCATCCTCCCTCTTCGATTCGTCTGCCGTTTGACTTCACTATTTTCTCGGCTTCCTTCCAAACCTCTGCTAAGAAGTAAGGGGCTGTTTTCTTAGCTAATACGGATTCCTCAGCTTTCAGAACATATTGCTCTTTTATAGCTCTGTCTTTTTGCTCCTGAGTAATATAATCTTGTTTTTCCATTAGAGATAAAATAACCTCTTGGCGATTTTTAGCTTTTTCTTCATTCACTAAAGGAGAATAGTACGTGGGACCTTTAGGAATTCCCATAAGGAGAGCAGATTCTGCTAGAGTGAGAGAATTAGCACTTTTTCCGAAGTAATATCTACTGGCAGCTTCTACTCCGTACATCCCATGACCAAAGTAAACAGTATTTAAATATCCTTCTAGAAGTTCGTCCTTCTCATAGAAAAGCTCTAGTCGATAAGCATATAATGCTTCATTTATTTTACGGGTCCAAGTTTTTTCATGAGTTAAAAATAAATTTCGAGCATATTGCTGGGTTATGGTACTAGCTCCGGCCACTTTTTTTCTTGCTTTAACATCCTTTAGAACAGCTGATGCTATCCGTGAATAATCAAATCCATTATGCTTATAAAAATCCTTGTCCTCTACTGCAACAGCGGCTTCTGCAACAAAAGGAGATATTTCACTTAATGAAACCCAATAACGACGCTGATCCTCAAATCTGTCTCCAATTACATTCCCATTACTATCTAGATAAATAGAAGAGATAGGTACTTGAATAAGAGGCGCTCCTTCAATTTGTGCATATATACGAAGGGTAATAAAAGCGCTAAAAACAGCACAGATGGCCGCGACAGTTAATAGAAAGAACCGTTTTAAACGTTTTGATCTAGTAGCTTTTTTTCGGTATTCTCTACGTCCCATTACATCTTCCCCGTTCACTGTGGTATTTTTTATCAGTATGAGAACAATAGATTCAAATTAAACGCAGAAAGAAAAAACTATTGCACTTTTGACAAAAAGCACTATACTTTCTTTGTATTACCTTTTTTTTGACACAATACATGATATTAAAATGCAAAGGAGATAGATAAATGGCTGGATTTTGGTTTACAGAGAAACAAACCGAGAATTTTGGCATCACGATGAAGGTAAAACGTACACTTCATACGGAACAAACAGATTTTCAACTATTAGAAATGGCTGAAACAGAAGAGTGGGGGAATATGCTCTTTTTAGACGGCATGGTAATGACGTCTCAGAAGGACGAGTTCGTATATCATGAAATGGTAGCGCATGTTCCATTATTTACACATCCCAACCCAGAGAACGTATTAGTTGTTGGTGGAGGAGATGGGGGAGTTATTCGTGAAATCATGAAGCACCCAAAAGTAAAGAAGGCAACTCTCGTTGATATAGATGGGAAAGTAATAGAATACTCGAAAAAATACTTACCTGAAATTGCATGTGAATTAGACAATCCACGTGTAGAAGTAAAAGTAGGAGACGGATTCATGCATATTGCAGAATCAGATAACGAGTATGATGTGATCATGGTTGATTCGACGGAACCAGTAGGACCAGCAGTTAATCTATTTACAAAAGGCTTTTACGCTGGAATCTCAAAAGCACTAAAAGAAGATGGTATCTTCGTAGCACAATCGGACAATCCTTGGTTCAAGGCTGATTTAATTCGCCAAGTCCAAAAAGATGTGAAGGAAATCTTCCCGATCACTAATATGTACTTAGCAAATATTCCAACTTACCCAAGTGGACTATGGTGCTTCACTATAGGGTCTAAAAAGTATGATCCTTTACAAGTACCTGACGAGCATTTCTTTGACATTGACACAAAATACTACACAAAAGAGCTTCATAAAGCTGCTTTTGTTTTACCAAAATTCGTGAAAGACTTAGCAGGTGAGTAAGCGATGAGATTTGACGAAGCATACTCTGGTAATGTCTTTATTAAAAGTAAACAAAACTATGAAGAAGCAAAGGCTGTTATCTACGGAATGCCAATGGACTGGACAGTAAGCTACCGTCCAGGCTCTCGCTTCGGCCCACAGCGTATTCGTGAAGTTTCTATTGGTCTAGAAGAATATAGTCCATATCTTGATAGAGAGCTAGATGACGTAAATTACTTCGATGCAGGAGATATCCCGCTGCCATTCGGTAACGCAGCGAAAAGTATAGATTTAATCGAAGACTATATTCGTCAGCTGATGAAGGACGACAAAGTTCCAGTAGGAATGGGTGGGGAGCATTTAGTTTCTTGGCCAGTTATGAAGGCAGTCGCAGAAAAATATGATGATCTAGCAATTATTCATATGGATGCCCATACAGACCTACGAGTAGAATACGAGGGAGAACCCCTTTCCCACTCAACACCAATTCGTAAAATCGCCGAGCACATCGGTCCAAAAAACGTTTACTCATTCGGTATTCGTTCTGGAATGAAAGAAGAATTCGATTGGGCAAAAGAAAACGGCATGCAAATTGCTAAATTCGAAGTACTAGAGCCCTTGAAGGAAGTATTACCAACACTTGCTGGCCGTCCTGTCTATGTAACCATCGACATCGACGTACTAGACCCAGCACATGCACCTGGAACAGGAACAGTAGACTGCGGAGGCATCACAAGCCGCGAACTTCTAGCATCCATCCACGCAATCGCAAACTCAGGAGTAAACGTAGTAGGCTTCGACCTAGTAGAAGTAGCACCGATTTACGACCAATCGGAGCAAACAGCGAACACTGCATCGAAGTTACTACGTGAAATGATCCTAGGCTTCGTAAAGTAAACGGTGTTTACTGAATGTCACTGCGGAGTCGAGCGTAGCGAGACGGAAGCACAACAGCAAACACTGCATCCAAGTTACTAAGAGAAATGATCCTGGGATTTGTTAAGTAGAATGTATATAACAAGTAGTTCTGCGAAGTGAAGCGGAAGCACACCACCATCTCAGCTTAGAAAAGTCAAGGGAACTGTCAAAGGTTTCCCCTGAATAGAGAATAAACACTGAGTGTGACTGCGGAGCTAAACGAAGTTTAGCGGAAGCACACCACCATCTCGGCCTAGAAAATTCAAAAGAACTGTCAAAGGTTTCCCTTAATAGAGAATAAACATTGAATGTGACTGCGGAGCTGAACGAAGTGAAGCGGAAGCACCAACAGCAAACACTGCTTCGAAGTTACTAAGAGAAATGATCCTGGGATTTGTAAAATAGACGGTATACATTAAGTTGTTCTGCGGAGCTGAACGAAGCGAAGCGGAAGCACACCACCATCTCAGCTTAGAAAAGTCAAGGGAACTGTCAAAGGTTTCCCTGAATAGAGAATAAACACTGAGTGTGACTGCGGAGCTAAACGAAGTTTAGCGGAAGCACCAACAGCGAACACTGCATCGAAGCTGCTACGTGAAATGATCTTAGGCTTCGTAAAGTAGAAAGCATATAATTTCGTTAAAAAAGAAAATGATCTGAAGAGACAGTAGAGAACAGGTTTCCTACTGTCTCTTTTTTTATAGTAGGATACATAAAACACATAGAAAGAAGTGAACCCCATTGAATTATGTGAAATTTAGTGTTTATCAATTCATCCTATTTTCTGCACTTTTTGTTATTAACATTCCTTTAGATAAATTTATAAGTAAACCTTTTACTATCGTTGACTTTGTAGCGATTATCGTAAGTTTTTTTGTCCTATTAATTGTCTGTGGATTAATAAGTAAGTTATATAGTCGATTCGAAAATATTAAGTTAAAAATCAAAATAATTATTTCCATACCAATGGGTTTGTTAGCTATTATATTTATTGCCTTACTGGGAAATTTCATGTAACTTTTGCCTTTAAGAATCGTACATAAGTAAAGGGGGCTATATATATGCGGTATAACTTAGTTTTATATATTTCTATTTGTTTAATGCAATTAATAATATTGACTAACATTACTCTATTTGATGGACGGTGGAATGGGATTACTATTTGGTTATGTACAGCTATTTTCATCTTTTCTTCCACAGTATTTGGTCTTAGTAAGAAAAATAAAAAAGTAATGTGAGGATTAGGAAAGCTCTTATCAACCAACTAGTCCAATCTATTGCTACGCAACAATGAAAGGAGAAGAAAAAGTGAAAATAAATACCTATCTTATACAATTAGGAATTATGATAATAGTTATTTTTGGTGGAACATTGACTTTCCGCTATTTTCGAACTGGCGAGCTTTTAGTAGACCAAATCATAGGTGGGTCATTTGGTGTCGTTCTTCTCCTTGTATCATTAATTTGGAGGAAAATGATGTAGTGATTCTTTAGGAAGGAATAGCTTAAACCCTCCTGGTAGTGTCTAGGTCGCTCCATTGTGATGATTCATTTTAGCGTGAAAAAAATTATATACGTCTCATTATCTTCCAGTTTTTTTAACATCACACCCATATGATTCCTCTAAACTCTCTCCGCATTCCAATCATAACTTGGCACAATCAACTTGTATAAGCTATAATATGAAGGTTATATATAAGAATAAATAAACGTTTTAAAAGGATGAACTGTATGTCTCAACCAACCAAAAAAACAGTTAATGTACATCTCTTATCCACTATTCAGCATCCTGATATCCCAAAGGAAACGATAGAGCTTCATACAGAAGGAGAGCTTACCATAAAGGGTGGCCAGTCCTATCTAGTGTATGAGGAGATACAGAATGAGAAGAATGTCCGTACAACTGTTAAACTACATGATAAAGCTGCATTAATCTTACGAAGCGGTGGAGTAAAAATGCGTCTGCCCTTCCAAATAGGAGAAAACCAAACAGGCAGCTACGATTCTGGATTCGGATCCATGATGATAATGACGAATACAAAACAACTAACCTTCCTAGAAGGACAATTCAAAGTGGAATATGAACTGATTGTCCAAGAGGAAGTAGTAGGAACATACTTAATCCAACTAACATATTCGGAGGCGGAATAAATGAACGCGGTAGAACAAGTACAACAATCAATAAAAGAAGCTTTACAACAAGCAATCGTAAAGGCAGAACTTGTAGCAGAGGACCAAGTACCTGCTATTCACTTAGAAACACCTAGGGATAAGGCGAATGGAGACTATGCGACGAACATTGCCATGCAATTAACAAAGCTTGCAAGAAAAAATCCTCGCCAAATTGCTGAAGCAATCGTTGATAATTTAGATATGTCTGGAACGATGATGGAGAAAATCGATATTGCAGGACCAGGGTTTATGAATATTACTATTCGTAAGGATTATCTGCAAGACGTAGTAAAGGCTGTTTTGACAGAGAAAGAAAATTATGGTCGCAGCAAGGCGGGGCAAAACGAGAAAGTACAAGTAGAGTTTGTTTCAGCTAACCCAACAGGTGACCTTCACCTAGGACATGCGCGAGGGGCATCCGTAGGAGATTCTCTATGTAACGTGTTAGACTTTGCCGGCTATGACGTATCACGTGAATATTATATTAATGATGCGGGAAACCAAATTCATAACCTGGCAGTGTCCATTGAAGTTCGTTACTTTGAAGCACTTGGTTTAGACAAAGAAATGCCAGAGGATGGCTATCGAGGGCAGGATATTATTGATATTGCCAAGGATCTTGTGAAAGAGCATGGTGATCAGTTTGTACACATGTCTGATGAGGAGCGATACAAGGCGTTCCGTGCACATGGCTTAAAAGTAGAGCTTGCAAAGCTTCAAAAGGATTTAGCTGATTTCCGGGTGGGCTTTGATAATTGGTTCTCTGAAACTTCTCTATATGAAGATGGAAAAATTCAGGTAGCATTAGATAAATTAAAAGCGAACGGTCATATCTTTGAAGAAGAGGGAGCAACTTGGTTCCGCTCTACAACATTTGGAGATGACAAAGACCGTGTGCTAATTAAGAGCGATGGATCTTTCACTTATTTATTGCCAGATATCGCTTACCATGAGGACAAGCTTGTACGTGGCTTTGATCAGCTAATTAATATTTGGGGAGCAGACCATCATGGCTATATCCCACGTATGAAGGCAGCTATTGAAGCACTTGGATACGAGCGTGAAAAGCTAGAGGTTTCGATTATCCAAATGGTTCAGCTTTATAAAGACGGCGAAAAAATGAAAATGAGTAAGCGTACAGGGAAAGCGGTAACGATGCGTGAGCTAGTAGAAGAAGTGGGTCTGGATGCAGTTCGTTACTTCTTTGGAATGCGTTCGGGTGACTCTCACATGGACTTTGATTTGGATTTAGCGGTTTCTCAATCCAATGAAAACCCTGTGTACTATGCTCAATATGCACATGCGCGTATTTGTTCTATTTTACGAGCGGCAGAAACACAAGGCATGAAAGCTTCTACAGAATCTCTTTCTTTATTGCAAAGCGAAAAAGAAACAGATCTATTGAAAAAAATTGGGGATTTCCCACAAGTGGTAGCTGATGCAGCGAAAATCCGTGCTCCACACAGAGTGGCGACATATATCCAAGAGCTTGCAGCAACATTCCATAGCTTCTACAATGCGGACAAGGTATTAAATGCAGAAAACGTAGCTCTATCAGAAGCACGTTTAGCGCTAGTTACATCTGCACGTCAAACGATTGCCAATGCTTTAAAACTAATTGGTGTAGCGGCACCAGAAAAAATGTAATAGAAGAAAGGGTTCTGGCTAATACCAGAGCCCTTAAGTTTATATTTTCTCACACCATGATCCCAGTGTGTGGGCACTGAAAAACTATATTCTTTTTTATAACTTATTAAGGCTTAAAAAAAATAGGGTACTTTTTGTTCGGGTTTGAACAGAAAGTACTCTATTTTCATATCTATTTCTTACTCTTTTTCGC
>CAKQHO010000078.1 GCA_934234185.1 uncultured Psychrobacillus sp.
GGTTTACCTTGTGTTAAAGTACCTGTCTTATCTAAAGCAATTGCTTTCATTTCGCTAATGTTTTCTAAGTGCATTCCACCTTTAAACAGTATGCCGCTTTTAGCTCCGTTTGAGATAGCAGCTAAGGTTGCAGGCATAATAGAAGCAACAAGGGCGCAAGGGGAAGCGACTACTAATAGAACCATTGCACGATAGAAGGTAGTATTCCAATCCCAACCTAGCAAATAATGAGGAAGGAACATCATGACTCCAACCGCTATTAAAACAATTTTTACATAAGTACCTTCAAACCTATCGATAAATTGCTGTGCCGGTGATTTCTCCTCTTGCGCTGACTGAACTAAATCAATAATTTTTTGAAATAAAGAATCTTCATTTGTTTTGGTCATTTCCATAGTGATTGCACCACTGAGGTTAACCGTTCCGGCAAATAATTCATCCCCGACGTGTTTGGATAGGGGAAGGGATTCTCCGCTTATAGCTGATTCATCAATGGAAGTAGCACCACTTAGAACGATTCCATCAACAGGTATTCTTTCACCAGGTTTAACAGCTAGCCGATCCTTTAGCTGAAGCTCATTGACAGAGGATCTCGTAGTAGTACCGTCACTATTTATTTTCCAGGCTTCCTCTGGTTGAAGCTCCATGAGAGAAGTAATTTCTTTATGACTTTTATTCATTGTGTATGTTTCTAGTGCTCCACTTAGGGCAAATATAAAGATAAGGATTGCGCCCTCTGCCCAATATCCAATAATTGCAGATCCAATAGCAGCAAGGATCATAAGCATTTCTACATTTAGCTCTTTGTCCTTAAAGGTAGCTTCAAGACCTTCCTTGGCCTTTGCATAGCCACCAATGACAAATGCTAATAAGAAGAAAATAACAGAGGCTGTCTGTAATTCCATCTTTCCTAGCAGCCATGCAACTAGTATTAGAAGTCCTGAAAATAGGGCGGCTATTAATTCTATGTTAGGGTATATTTTTTGAATAAAAGCAGACGGTTTATGATTTACCATGCTTAAATACCTCCTTTTATAATTGTACAGAAGTCATTTAATTGAATGTCCTACTAATAGAGGAAAACTGGACTTTCCAAAAAGGAGGGTCCAGTAATTTAAATTAAATATCACTTTATAATTATTATAATCTAGAGGTATTAATTCGTCAATCAATGTATATATTAAAATACTCTCTCACTATACATTGCTAATTTTTCTAAAGAGGATTTGTCTACATCAGCATGTAGGCTGTTTCCATGAGAGTCCATTGTAACTACAGCTGTAAAGTTTTCCACACGTAAGTGCCACATCGCTTCAGGTACACCAAATTCCATTAGGTCAACGCCTTCAACATCCTTTATACAATCAGCATAGTATTGAGCAGCTCCACCAATTGCATTTAGATAAACTCCTCCATGCTCTTGAAGGGCAGCTAATGTTTTAGGTCCCATTCCACCTTTTCCGATAACCGCACGAATACCAAATTTTTTCATGATATCTCCTTGATAAGGTTCTTCTCTGATAGAAGTTGTAGGCCCAGCAGCTCGTACATGCCACTTTCCATCCTCATCTTTTTGCATAACAGGTCCACAATGGTAAATGATTTGTCCATCTAAGTCTACTGATGCTTCATGACTCATTAAATGATGGTGAATCGCATCACGTCCTGTGTACATGCGTCCTGTAATAGATACAACATCCCCAACCTTTAAAGAACGTATTTGCTCCTCCGTTATCGGAGCTTGAAGCTCAACGACCTGTTTAGAAATTTCTTCTTCAGCCTTTTCGTTAAACTCAATTTTTTCTCCATCTTGGTAGTGCCATTCTAGGATGTCCCCAGTCGTTGGATTTATGTTAATTGCCATGCGGCGATATGCCCAACAGTTATAGGCAACAGAAACATAGAAGCTTGCTGGAATACGATGCATTGCCCCAATTTTACAGCCTAATAATGTAGCTTCTCCACCAAAGCCCATAGTTCCTATGCCAAGAGTATTTGCTTTTTCCACTATATATTCTTCTAATTTAGCAAGGTCGGAATTCGGATTAATATCCTCTACAGAACGGAAAAGTTGTTCCTTTGCTAAATCATACCCTGAGGATCGGTCTCCTCCGATACCTACACCTATAAAGCCTGCTGAACAGCCTTGTCCTTGAGCCTGGTATACGGAATGAAGGATACACTTGCGAATGCCATCTAAATCTCTACCAGCACGTCCAAGTCCTTCTAATTCCGTTGGTAAGCTATATTGAATATTCTTATTTTCACAGCCGCCACCCTTTAGGATTAGCTTCATTTCAATGTAATCCTTTTCCCATTGTTCAAATTTAACAACAGGAACTCCATCACCAAGATTATCTCCACTATTTGTACCTGTTAAGGAATCAACAGAGTTTGGTCGTAGCTTTGCATCCTTTGTTGCGGTAGCAATTGCACGCTTGATAGCAGCTTTAATCTCTAATTGATTAACTCCTATTGGAGTTTTAATCTTAAAGGTTGGGAGACCTGTATCCTGGCAAATAGGAGAAATATTTTCATCTGCCATTTGTATGTTGTTTGTAATCGTGTCAAGGCTCATTGCTGCACGAGTTCCAGCATTTTCGGCAGCCTTTGCTTTTTGGATCGCACGTCGAACATCCTTTGGTAAATTGGTCGAGGTTTCTGTAATTAGTTGATAAATGCTTTCTTCTAATTGCTCAAGATATACTGAGCTTTTTTCTAATTGTTCCAGTTGCATTTGGGAACGCTCCTTTTTAATTATATGTAGTAACAAGCCATAATTCAGTATACTATTTTCTAGACATGAAAAAAAGAGCAGCAAAACTACTCTGAGTTATCCGTGTGTTGATATGAAAGTGTAATTGGTTTAATTAGACTGTGTAAAAATAAAAGGTATTAAGAGATTATATCCCTTAACACCTTTTAAAGGGTAAAGTAGCAAAGCTGCTCGTATTGTACACAGGAATTAGACTTAATTAGTCATTGGAGTTTTTAAATTGCTCCATTTTTAATTCAAGGTCGTCCATCATTTGAATGAGACGATCGATATCCTCTAGATCAGTAGTCTCTGGTTCGATTGAATCTAATACTTCTAAGAACATCTGTAGTCTGTCTTTCAGATAGGATACTTGTTGTTCTGGATTTGAAATTTGTTTACCCACAGAATAACACCTCGCTTTTTATATCATAAGAATATAGGAATCCTTCAAGAAAAGATAGGAAAAAAGAGTTGTTTCACTAATTTATTTATTTATAATATTTACAATAATCAGTTTTTGTGTTAAAGTAATTTTAACCTTACATAGGAAGGA
The DNA here is from genome assembly GCA_934234185.1 of uncultured Psychrobacillus sp. Taxonomy (GTDB): domain Bacteria; phylum Bacillota; class Bacilli; order Bacillales_A; family Planococcaceae; genus Psychrobacillus. The sequence goes on from CAKQHO010000078.1 coordinate 3,312, forward strand.
GGCCGTAGTGAATAGTCGAAACCAATTCAATCTTTTAGAAGGAGGGGGTTCAGACATTTCACCGGCGAAAGTGCCGCAAATGCAATTATGAAGAATCACAAGGAATATAGTTATGATTAAGGGCTCAGTCTTATCTAATTCAGATATTGCTGAGCCTTTTGCTGTTAACAAATATATAGGAAATACATGCTTGGTTTGTTAGAATAGAATGCATTGACATACATTAAAGAGGTATTCTATATGCATTTTACAAAATTGGAAAACAAACGTTTTATTATTCTAGTATTAATCGTATCGATCTCCGGATTTTCTCAGGGGATGCTCCTCCCACTTGTCTCCGTTATATTTGAGATGGACGGGGTGAACTCTACACTTAATGGGTTGAGTGCGACGGGCTTGTACATAGGAACATTATTAGTATCTCCATTTATCGAGAAACCATTACAGAGATATGGGTATAAACCGATGATTATTGTCGGAGGTTTACTTGTAATAATTTCGCTTCTCTTGTTTCCGATTTGGAAGTCGGTAGTATTTTGGTTTATTCTAAGGCTTCTCATAGGGATTGGGGATCATGCTTTACATTTTTCTACCCAGACATGGATTACTAGCTTTTCTCCTCAGCATCGTCTAGGAAGGAATATTGCGATTTATGGATTAGCATTTGGAGTGGGGTTTGCAGTAGGACCCTTACTCGTACGGCTTGTTGAAATATATGAAGGCTTACCTTTTATTGTTTCTAGCTTACTTTGTTTAACTGCATGGATTTTTGTGTTTTTTATTAAAAATGAGAAGCCGGAGTCAAGCTCCAATAGTACAATAGAAAATGGAACTTGGAAACGCTTTGGTGCAGCCTTTGTAGTAGCATGGGTAGCTTTTATTCCACCTTTTAGCTATGGATTTCTAGAAGCATCCTTAAATGCTATTTATCCTGTTTACGCCCTTCGCAATGAACTACAGGTAGCTGATCTTTCATATATTTTAGCAGCCTTTTCGATTGGGGGAGTAGTCTCCCAATTGCCGTTAGGTATTCTAAGTGATCGTCTTGGTAGAAGAAAAGTTTTGTTTATAGCACTTGGTCTAGGTGCAGTAATTTTTGGGGTAGCCAGTTTATTTGAAAATTCACCACTTATATTAGGTGGATTATTTTTTCTTGCAGGTATGTTTGTAGGCTCTATGTTCTCTCTAGGTATTTCGTATATGGCAGATTTAACTCCCAAGTCTCTTCTTCCAACAGGTAATCTTTTGTGTGGAGTTGCATTCAGTGTAGGTAGCTTGACTGGACCGACATTCGGCGGGCTCTTTATGCAGTTATTCGAGCAAATAAGCTTCTTGCTACTAGTTGCCTTTTTACTAGGTATCTTTTCAATAATTATCTTTTTATCAAAGCCTAAAAACCAAGGAATGAGTTCACTTTAATACGTGAACTCATCCTTTTTTATATTCCCAGCCATGGCTGTTATGATATATCATTTGCTTGGACATTCCACCATCGATTATCATTTCTTCACCATTTATAAAATCATTTTTAGGATCACATAGAAAAATAGCAACCCTTGCGATATCTAATGGATGACCGATCCTATTGGATGGGTGCTGATGAATATCTGAAACTGTTGGTTGATAAGGCTTTGGTTTGTTTTGATAATTTCCAGTCTCTATCCAACCAGGATTAATAGCATTAACTCGGGCTTTACCTGTTAGGCTAATGGCTAATGCGTGGGTCAAAGCGCTAATACCTCCTTTAGCAGCAGTGTAGCTTTCTGTATCTGGCTCGCTCATCAAAGCTCTCGTAGAGGAAATATTTACGATAGAAGCTATGCTTGTAAAGTGGGGGAGGAGCAGCTTGGTAAAGTAATATGGAGCCGAGACACCAACTTGAAGTATTTCATTAAATTCCTCGTAGCTACAGTCACTTAATATTCCATTATTACTAAAGCAAGCATTATTAAGAAGGAAGTCAACTTGTCCATATTTCTCTATTACACTAGCTACAAAGTATTCAATTTCCTCCTTCTTTGCTATATCTCCTGCTATAAATAGATGGTTACCTTTAAGAGAAGAGAGGAGCTTTAATCCTGCTTCTTTATCTTTATCAATAAAAGCAACGGAAGCACCTAATTGGGTAAACTCTTCAACTAAGCATCTTCCAATTCCATTCGCTCCACCGGTAATTATACATACCTTGTCTTTAAACATGCTTATCATTCCTTTATGTGGCTTTTAATTTAATAATATCGTAGAAACACCCGACCATCTATATAATAGTCGGGCGTAAAAATATTATGGCTTAAGAACAAATTTAATACTTTCCTCTTCATGATCATGGAAAATGCGATAAGCATCGCTTGCTTGGTCAAGAGGTACTCTGTGGGTAATAATATGTGTAGGGTCAATATCTCCATTTGTAATCATTTCATAAATCTTAGGCATATAGTGAACCACCGGAGCTTGTCCGCTTTTCACGGTAATGTTTCGTTCAAATATATTTCCAAGTGGAAACATATTATAACTTGAACCATAAACACCGGTTAACTGGATAGTTCCAAACTTTTTTACTGCATCTATAGAAGAGTCTAACGCGCTTATTGTACCGCCTTGTAGCTTAAGCTTTTGCCCAATTTTTTCCATAGCAGACATTTTTCCGTCCATTCCAACACAGTCTATTACTACATCGGCACCACCATGCGTAACCTCTCTTAGGTGTTTTCCGATATCATCAAAGTCATCCATATTAAAAGCTTCTACCTTATTCTTCTGCACGGCATGATTTAAACGATAAGGTAGGTGATCGACTGCAATTACCCGTTTTGCACCTTTCATCCATGCAAATTGCTGAGTCATAATTCCGATGGGACCTGAGCCCATGACAATTACCGTATCACCTTTTTTTACCCCAGCATGTTCTACACTCCAGTAAGCAGTTGGTAGCACATCTGATAGGAACAATAATGCTTCGTCCTCTAGCTCGCAAGATTCAGGGATTTTGAAGGGTAAATAGTTTCCATAAGGAACACGGAGATATTCTGCTTGACCGCCAGGATAATTTCCATATCTTTCTGTAAATCCAAAATAAGCACCTGTATCTAATGCAGGGTTTTCATTTGAATTATCACACTGGCTTTCCATTTCATGTTGACAATAAAAGCATTCTCCACAGGAGATATTAAAAGGAATGACAACACGATCACCCTTTTTTACTTTGGTTACACTCGGTCCAACTTCTTCTACAATCCCCATTGGCTCGTGACCGATAACGTAGTCCTTATGAGTTGGAACTGCACCACGATAAATATGCAGGTCAGATCCACAGATAGCAGTACTAGTAATGCGTACTACTATATCATCCGCTTTTTCAATTTTGGCATCTGGAACATTTTTTACTTGGACATCTTTAGCACCTTGAAAAGTAACTGCTTTCAAATAATCTCCTCCTAAAAAAATTTTAGTTCTATTTGTTATACCCTGCCCTTATCAAAAAAAACTGAAATTCATTAATTCATATAAAATAATATTTTATGGAAGTAATTCTGCATGTACTTCTTTATCTTTTGGGAGGACTGAGAGATTACCATTAGGTTCAAGGATGACAGCTTTCACCTGGTCCATGGAAAGGTTCCCATCTTTTCTTGCAGACTGTATAATTTCCTCCTTTTGTATTCTTTCTTTTTTTAAAGCTTTCTCACAAAATTTTCCGTTATAAAATAGTAGGGAAGGATCTGCAGTAAGGATATCATCGAGTTTCTTCGACTTTTTAGTGGCTTTAGTGAAAATCCATTGAAGTATTAGAAGAGTGAGCAAAGCAACAATACCATCAAAAATAGACACTTTTTGATCAAGCATGATAGTGGCTAGAATGGAACCCATTGAAACAGTAACAACGAGGTCGAAGGCATTTAGTTGGGATAATGATCGCTTTCCAGAAATCCTTAACAGAGAAATTAAAGCCACATAGCCCATTAATCCTAAAAGAGCTATTTTAACAAGATTTGTCCAATCTAATGTAAACATGATAACCTCCTAACATTCTTTTATAGTTAGGTACCACTCGGATTAAGAAATAAACACAAAAAAAGCTATCTCATGGTTATAAAACGTAAACCAGTGAGAAAGCACATTATAGATAAGTCTAATCTAGAGATAGACTGTCTCTTATACCCAGGATGAATAGAGTATTTTATTTATTAGAAGGATGGCAGTGACAGTTAGTTGTATGATCGTTAATCATCCCGACAGCTTGTAAAAATGAGTAGCAAATAGTGCTACCAATAAACTTAAAGCCATCTTTTTTTAATTGTTTACTCATTTTATCGCTTAAATCATTCGAAACAGGGATTTGTCCCACTTCTTCCCACTGGTTTATGATAGGCGTATGTTGGACGAAGCTCCAAATGTAAGAGGAAAAAGAACCGTGTTTTTCTTTTATCCTAAGGAAAGCTTCAGAATTTGTTACAATGCTTTTTATTTTGAGCTTATTTCGGACAATTCCTTTGTTGTTCATTAACTCTTCAAGCTTTTTTTCGTCATACAGTACTATTTTATCCGGATCAAATTGATCAAATGCCTCTCGATAATTCTCCCTCTTTTGTAGAATTGTCCACCAACTAAGTCCAGCCTGAGCCCCCTCTAGACAAAGCATTTCAAATAATTTTCGATCATCTAGAATTGGCGAACCCCACTCTTCATCATGATACTTCACATATAAAGGATCTTTTCCCTCTACCCATTGACACCTATTCACCATTTTCCATCCCCCTTAATTAGAACGTATATTCTTATTGTAGATGATAGATTGAGAAAATAAAACACAAACAACCTTTAAATATAAAATTAATACTTGTGCAAAGAATATAGTGGGGAGGGAGGATAAGTAATCCACTCGTAGAAGGTTAGAAGTAAAAATGTTTTGATAAATAGGAGGTAAGGTAGCAAAAAAACAGGCTATAAACAGACTCAGGTTTGAGTTGTTTATAGCCTGTATAAAGGAGAAAAGCGTCTCCTGATTTTTTACTGTATAGGTTCTAATTGTTTGCGTTCTTCTTCTGTATAGACACGTGAACGAATATGAAATGCATACTCACCTGTGCTTTCTAAAGAGAAGGAAGCTCCCATACCTTTTACGACATCCACAATAATTTGAGTATGCTCATAATAGGCAAAATGAGTTCGATGCATGTAATAAGGAGCATTTCCGATAGTGCCTATAAGTAAATCACGACTTCCAATATAGAAATCTCCTTGCTTATAGCACATTGGAGCTGAGCCATCACAGCATCCAGCAGATTGAACAAACATGATTGCTCCATGCTTTGCTTCAAGCTCTTCTATAAGTGCAAGTGCTGCATCTGTGGCAACTACACGTTTGACCATTATCTGTTCATCTCTTTTCTATTAGAAGAATCCCATAGCTGATTTATTGTAACCAACTAGTAAACATTTAGTTTGTTGATAGTGTTCAAGCATCATTAAGTGGTTTTCACGACCGATACCTGATTGTTTGACTCCACCGAATGCAGCATGAGCTGGGTATTGGTGGTAAGTGTTTGTCCAAACACGTCCAGCTTGGATTGCACGTCCTGCACGGTAGGCAGTATCAATATTACGAGACCAAACACCAGCGCCTAGACCAAATTCTGAGTCATTAGCAATTTCCATCGCTTCGTCGAAGTCTTTGAAAGTAGTTAATGAAAGTACTGGACCAAAGATTTCTTCTTGGAAGATGCGCATTTTGTTGTTTCCTTTGAATACTGTAGGAGCAACATAGTAACCGCCTTCTTGGTCACCGTCTAGTTTGTTTTGAGTTCCACCGATTAATAGCTCAGCGCCTTCTTCTTTACCAATTTCAATGTAAGAAAGAATTTTTTCTAATTGTTGGCTAGAAGCTTGAGCACCCATCATTACTTCAGTATCAAGTGGGTTACCGATTTTAATAGCTTTGATGCGTTCTAATGCACGCTCCATGAATTTTTCATAGATAGATTCTTGAACAAGTGCACGAGAAGGGCATGTACAAATTTCACCAGAGTTTAGTGCAAATAATACTAATCCTTCAATAGCTTTGTCTAGGTATTCATCATCTGCATCCATAATATCTTCGAAGAAGATGTTAGGTGATTTTCCGCCTAGCTCTAAAGTTACAGGAATAATGTTTTCAGTAGCATATTGCATGATAAGACGGCCAACACCAGTTGATCCAGTGAAAGCTACTTTGTTGATACGTGGGTTAGTTGCTAGTGGTTTACCTACTTCCACTCCGAAACCGTTTACAACGTTAATAACACCTTTTGGTAATAAATCTTGGATTAGATCGATTAAGAACATAATAGAAGCTGGAGTTTGCTCAGCTGGTTTTAATACGATTGTGTTACCTGCAGCTAAAGCAGGAGCAATTTTCCAAACTGCCATAAGTAATGGGAAGTTCCAAGGAATAATTTGACCTACAACACCGATTGGCTCATGGAAGTGATAAGCTACTGTATCGTTATCGATTTGGCTGATGCCACCTTCTTGCGCACGGATTGCTCCAGCGAAATAGCGGAAGTGGTCAATTGCCAATGGAATATCAGCGTTTAATGTTTCACGTACTGCTTTACCATTGTCCCATGTTTCTGCAACAGCGATTTTTTCTAAGTTTGCTTCCATACGGTCAGCAATTTTGTTAAGGATAATTGCACGGTAAGCAACAGTTGTTTTAGCCCAAGCATCTTTTGCAGCATGTGCAGCATCTAAAGCTAATTCTATATCAGCTTCTGTAGAGCGTGCTGCTGAAGTGAAGACTTTACCTGTAATAGGAGATTTCACATCAAAGTAAACTCCATTTACTGGAGCAACCCATTCGCCACCGATAAAGTTATCGTAGCGCTCTTTGAAGTTTACAATAGCGCCTTCTGTATTAGGATTTGCATATATCATATATAACTACTCCTTTTATATTTGATTTGTTAGTCGTCTGACATCTCAGCGATAATTTCATCATGCAATATAAATATTCGAAAAGCAAGTAGATAATTTATGATTTATCCAAGTAGAACTTTTTAAAAAATTTATAAGATTTGATTTATGTATAGTATATATATTGTCAGAACCTTAAAACCTGATATATAACATAAAATAGTTGCATACATAGACTATGAATTAGGTGTTATAGGACAATAAGTTTGTTTATTTATTAGTATTATCTTATAAATATTCATAAAGGAAGTAGTAAGGTAATTATTTACCTCATTTCTAAAAAAGAATATAACTAGAAATTTTAACTAATTTTTTGTAAGTAGTTAAGTCCAGTAGTGAGATTGATTAAAGAGGAAAGTAGGGAGAACTTATAAAAAAGAAGACAACAACCCGACGGACTGCTGTCTTCTCTATTTGTTATAATTCACGATTTTTAATAGCTAGACCCTTTAAAAAATTTCGGGCAAATTTATCTCCGCACTCCTTGTAATTACGATGACCTTCTTTTCGAAGGATAGCTCCTAATTCACTTTTCGTAATAGCAATACGAGCCTCTTCAAATATTTCCATCATGTCATCGCTAGTTAGTGAGAGAGCAATTTTCACCTTTTTTAGGAGCATATTGTTTACGCTTTCTGTCGAGGTGGAAGGAGCAGGCTGTCCAGCGTTATTATTCTGGACACCTCTTTTATATACGATTAAACCGTTTAAAAATGATTCCATCATTTTATTATTACATTTAATCATATCCTGTTCTTCGTCCTCATCAACTTTAGTGAGCATTTCAATAATATCTGCTTTTGAAATTTCTATTCCGCCCAGCTTGAATATTTCTACCATTTCTTGATTTTTTATATCAAGTGCATATCTTAAGCGTCTTAGTATATCGTTGTTTTCCATGTGAGTAGTCCTCCTTAGACTTATTTGTTTTCTTTAAGCTTTAATAGAGTTACACATTCTATATGGCTTGTCTGAGGAAACATGTCTAGTGGTTGTATATATGCTATCTCGTAGCTCTTAGATAAGCTTTTTAAATCCTTAGCTAATGTAGAGGGATTACAGGAAGTATAGACAAAGCGCTTTGGTTTTATTTCTAGCACAGTTTGAATAAATTCCTGGTCTAATCCTGTACGAGGAGGATCTACAGTAAGAACATCAGGTATGAAGCCTTCGCTCTTCCATTTTTTTAGCCATTTTTTAGCTGGTCCATGTACATAGGTTGTATTATTATAGCCATTTCGTTTAGCATTTCTTTTGGCATCTGCAACTGATTCCTCAATGATATCCATTCCGCGGACTTCCTTAGCATTTTTTGCAAGCCATAAGCCGATTGTTCCAACTCCGCAATAAGCATCTACTACTGATTCTTTTCCTGTTAATTCAGCAGCCTTTTCGATTTCATTATACAAATGCTCTGTTTGGGCAGGGTTAAGTTGGAAGAACGCTCTTGCAGATAGGTCAAATGCCAATTCACCAAGCTGTTCATGAATAGTTTCTTTGCCAAAAAGGTTGTAAGTCGTATCTCCAAATATAAGGGAGGTTTTCTCATTATTAATATTTTGACTGATTGAAACGATATTTGAATCAATTTTACGAATCATTTGAACTAGCGCTTCTTTATGAGGCATTTTCTTTTGGGTTGTGACAAGTGTTACTTGTATTTGCCCTGTTTTCATCCCTGTTCTAACTACAATGGTTCGAACAATACCCTTAGGATTTTTTTCATCGAAAATTGGAATATTTAATTGTTGTAAGTAAGCCTTTATTTCATTTGTGATTTTGGTAGTAGCAGGGTGCTGAACCATACATTCATTTATATCAATTAACTTGTTGGATCCCTCTGCATAGAGACCAGCAATGACATCTCTACCTAATTGCTTTGTTTGGAACTGGCTTTTGTTGCGGTAAAGCCACGGGTTCTCCATGCCAATTGTTTGTTTTACTTCGATAGAGGGCACTAACTCTTTTACATAACGCTCTAACGCCTGTATAACAATATCCCTTTTCTCGATAAGCTCACGCTCATAGGTCATATGCTGGAGTTGACAGCCACCACATGCATCATAAACCGGGCATGGGGGTACTACTCGATCTGGAGAAGCTTGTCTAATTTTCTTAATTTTTGCCTCTGCATATTTAGGTGTAGCGTTAGTTACCTGTGCGATTACAACTTCTCCTGGTAGGGCTCCTTTAACGAAAATGACATTCCGTTTAAAAAAGCCAACCCCTTCTCCATTAATACCCAGTCTTTTTATAGTAAGAGGAAATTCCTGACCGACTTCAATAATCGTTTGTTCCTTCATTTGTTCACGTCCTTTTTAACCAATAAGAAAGTATAACTTGAATATACACATACTAGCAAGAGAAAAGAATTTTAGGAAAACACAAGTTTAGGGATAATCATTAAAAATAGCTCCCATAAAAAGGGAGCTATTACTGAAATTATTGAGGAATTGTATAAGAAGGAAGGTTTGTTTTAGTTAAATTCAAATCCTCAATTTTTCCAAAGGTATATCCTCTTTTTCGAGCTTCAGATATAAAAGCTGGAAGTCCTTCTGCATTATCAGGTGACACAGTATGCATGAGGATTATAGCACCTGGATGAATTTGTGTTATAAGTTCGTTATAAGCATATTGACCGCCTTTCTTCTGATCTCTATGCCAGTCAATAAAGGCCACTGACCAAAAGAAATGTTGATATCCTTCTTCCAGTGCTGCCTCCAATACTTCCTCATCAAAAATTCCTTCTGGTGGTCTTGTTACAGTAGTGCGCTCTAAAGAAGTAAGTTCCTTCAAACGATTATCAAACTTTTTAAGCTCTTGCTGGATTTGATCTTTAGAAAGCCTTGCTAAATTTGGATGTCCATAAGAATGATTGCCTATTTGATGGCCATCAGCTATCATTCGTTTAACAAGGTCAGTTGCACTCTCTAAATAATGACCTGTTAAAAAAAACGTAGCACTAATGTTTTCTTTCTTGAGAGTGTCTAAGATACTTTCGGTATGCCCATTTTCATAGCCGTTATCGAATGTAAGATAAATAACCTTCTTATCTGCTGGACCTTTATAAAAGGCTCCATATTTTTCAAGTAAGGCATCAAGCTCCGCCCCTGCCTCAGGTGGTACTTCATCTCTTGCTTTTTTAAATCCCCAGTGTATTTCTTTTGCTTCAGCTGAAAATGGCTGATAGGCAATGCCTATACTAAAGACTAATGCAGCCAAAATAATTCCAATAACATGCGATTTCATTATAGTAAGACTCCTTTCAAAAGTTTCACAAACACCAAAAAGGGTGCAACTCTATTTTTCATAGGTTGCACCCAAAGACGATTTTTATTCTTTATATATATTTGACAGGGCATTCGGTAGGTCAGGAAATTGAAAATGAAAGCCATGCTGTTGTAAAACCTCAGGTGTAACATGCTGGCCCTCAATTACTAGTTGGCTTTTTTCTCCTAATGCTAATTTTAAAGCGAAGCCTGGAACAGGAAAATAATGAGGGCGTCTTAGAACTATTGCTAACGTTTTCCCAAAGCTATTCATCCTTTTCGGATTTGTAGCTACAACATTAAATGGCCCAAAAATGTTATTTTCGATAGCAAATAATAAAGCGGAAGCAACATCTTGAATGTGGATCCAAGACATCCAGTTTTGCCCATTACCAATTTTACCACCAACAAACATCTTGTAGGGAAGTGCCATTAATGGCAGAGCTCCTTCTGATTTATCTAATATTATTCCAAACCTCCCATAAGCAACTCTTATTCCATGTTTGCTTGCTTCTTCTGCTTTTTTTTCCCAATCCGCTACTGTTTTTGCTAAAAAATCTTCGCCTATTTCACGAGACGTTTCCGTATAGTTTTTTTCATAAGATGCAGGATATATACCAATAGCACTTGCATTAATTAAAGTGCTGGGTTTTCTTTCTAGTAAACGAATAATACGGAGTACTTCTTCAGTTGCCGAGATTCTACTCTCATAAATTTTTCTCTTCTGCTCTGCTGTCCATCTTCCATTGTTAATAGATTCCCCAGCCAGATTAACTATTGCATCTATTCCCTCTAGCTTCTTCTCTGGCATAGCGTCTTCTGTTAACCATTTTACATATATGACTGACTGTTCATCTTTTTTAGGGGAACGTGTAAGAATAATTACTTGATGACCCTTATTAACTAGAAGTTTCGTCAACGCACGTCCTACTAAACCAGTACCACCAGTTATGGCTATTCTCATTTAATCGCCTCCTTTGTTATTGGATAAATACCCTCATTTGATTGCCAGGGCGGAACAGACGCTTACGCTTTTCTTATTATCTTAACATTTTCAAGTACCCTATCCCTAGTATAGGAAAACAGGATACTTTAAAGAAAGGTCATTTATACGTTATAATTGGGCTATCGATTAGAATGGAGAGAGAAAAATGCCCGTTATTACTAAGATAGCAACACAAAAAAATAATAATGAGCGATATAATCTCTATTTAGATGAGAAATATGCCTTTAGTATAGATGAAGCTGTGCTCATTAAATATCAGCTGACAAAAGGAAAAGTAATAGAAGCATTCACGATAGATGAAATTGTCTTTGATGATGAAGTGAGAAAGGCTTATAATAAAGCAATCCAATTTTTAAGCTTTCGGATGAGAAGCGAGCAGGAGGTAAAGGATAAGCTCCTTGCTAGTGATTTTGGAGAAGCAGTAGTATTGGAGGCAGTACGAAAGCTTTATGATCATGGTTTTTTAAATGATGAAAGCTTTACCAAGGCTCTTGTCGCTACTCAGAAGAAAAATGCTAAAAAGGGACCAAGGGCTATCAGAGTTGAGTTAAAGAAAAAGGGAATTGAAAAGGACCTCCAAGATGAGGTGCTATCTACGTATTCGGAAGAAGAACAGATAGAAATCGCTCGTGGCCTTATAGAAAAGCTGATTAACCAGAATCAATCAAAGACTCCTCTTCAAGTAAAGCAAAAAGCACAGGAGCTGCTTCAAAGAAAAGGATATAACTTTTCCATTATTTCTCAAGCCATTGAGTTCTTTAAAATAGAAAAGGACGAGGCTGAGTGGGATGCGCTTTTAGACGCTCAGGGAGAAAAAATTTGGAATAAATATAGCAATAAGTTTAGTGGATATGAACGGAAGAATAAAGTAAAACAGGCACTATACCAAAAGGGCTTCCCAGCGGAGCAGATAGATGCTTTTATTGAAAAGAAGGAGCTGGAAATGCAACATGAGTGAAAAAAAGTACAGCGAAATGACAGAGCAAGAGTTAAGAGAAGAGATAGCTAGGCTAAAGGA
>CAKQHO010000079.1 GCA_934234185.1 uncultured Psychrobacillus sp.
CTTAATAAGTTATAAAAAAGAATATAGTTTTTCAGTGCCCTCATAGTCATGGTGTCAAAAATTATATATTCCCTATGAATAAGAATAAAAGCCTCGTCCTGTTTTTCTCCCGAGATGACCTGCCCTTACGTATTTCTTTAACAACGGAGCAACCCTATATTTACTATCTCCCGTTTCACTGTAAAGACTTTCAGCAACACAGAGAAGCGTATCAAGACCAATTAAGTCAGCTAAGGCCAATGGACCAATTGGCTGATTTGTTCCTAGCATCATCCCTTTATCGATATCCTCTACTGTAGCAATGCCTTCGCCTAGTACAAAAATAGCCTCATTAATCATAGGTACTAGAATTCTATTAACAACAAATAGAGGGGCATCTGATATCGCAATGCTTTCCTTTCCAACCGCTTTTACAACATCGATAGTTTTTTGATATGTTTCCTCCGAGGTATCTGCACCTCTTATTAGTTCCACCAGCTTCATAACTGGAACAGGGTTAAAAAAATGCATTCCTATTACACGATCTGGTCTGCTAGTTGACGCCGCAATTTCCGTGATACTAAATCCAGAGGTGTTGGAGGCTAGTATGGTTGCTTCTTTACAAATAGCATCTAACTCTGAAAATACTCGTTTTTTAATATCTATGTTTTCTAAAATAGCTTCAATAACCAAATTCACATCAGCTAAAGCATTCTTATCCGCGGTAAAATGAATTCTACCTAACACTTGACCGATATCTTCACAATCTCTATTCTCCTTTTTGTACACTCTCCATAGATTGGTATCAATTGTTTTAGCTGCCTTTCCCAGCATTTCTTTATCAATATCACAAAGAATTACTTCAAAACCTGCAGTCGCCATTACCTGAGCAATACCATTCCCCATGGTACCTGCACCTAAAACACCTATCTTCAAAATGTATACCCCCTAAAATTATTCCTTGCCTTTGTATTTGGACTCAACTATTAGTCCTTTAACAAGTTAAACACGTTCAATTACCATGGCAATCCCTTGTCCTCCACCTATGCATAAACTAGCTATCCCATAGGTTAAATTTCTTCTTTTTAACTCGTAGGCAAGAGAAAGGACAATTCGTGCACCACTTGCTCCAACAGGATGCCCTAAAGCTATGGCTCCACCATTAACATTAGTTTTCGCTCTATCTAGCCCTAATTCTTTTTCAACCGCTATATATTGAGCTGCAAATGCTTCATTAATTTCAATTAAATCTATATCCTCTAATGTTAGTTTTGCAGCTTCTAATGCTTTTCTAATAGCAGGTACTGGGCCAATCCCCATAACACTTGGGTCAACTCCCGCAATTCCCCAAGAGACAATGCGAGCGATTGGCTTTAATCCCATTTCATTTACTTTCCCCTCACTAGCTATAAGCAGAGAAGCTGCGCCATCATTTATTCCACTAGCATTTCCTGGTGTAACAGTTCCTCCTTGCTTGAAGGCTGGAGAGAGCTTTTGAAGCTTCTCCATTGTCACATCAGGCTTAATGTATTCGTCTTTATCCACGACACTATTTCCCTTTTTACTAGAAGTTTCTATACCAACGATTTCCTCAGAAAACTTGCCAGAAATTTGTGCCTCAGTAGCTCGGTTTTGACTAAGCAAAGCAAATTCATCCTGTTCAACTCTTGTTATTCCATATTCAGAGGCTAATTTTTCTGCAGTCAACCCCATTGCTGTACCAATATACTCGTCGGTTAGAGTACTTTGTACCATATCCTCATATACGACGGCTCCCATCTTCGCTCTTCCAAATCTTGCTGTGAAATTAGCATAAGGTGCCATGGACATATTTTCAGCTCCACCTGCCAGTACAATGTTTGCTTCACCAAGTAATATCAGCTGGGCTGCTGATACAATAGATTGGCAGCCCGAGCCACATAATCTATTTACATTCATTGCTGGAACAGTTATCGGAACACCTGCTTTTAGAGCAATATGTCGAGATAAAAAGGAAGCATTGGTGCTCGAATGAATAACATTCCCATAAATAACATGGTCCACATCCTCAGGACTAATCCTTGATTTTCTTAGAGCTTCTTTTGCTGTTGCTGCTCCCAAATCATCAGTCTTTACATTTGCTAAAGAGCCTCCAAAGCTTGTAAAAGCAGTTCTAGCACCGTCTACTATAAATACATTCTTCATCATTTTCCCCCTTACCCTTTCTGAAAGGGCTTTCAAATATATCCATTATTCAGTAATCTATTTCCTTATTATATCTTATTTAAAAAGATATGTTAAAACACTCCAGTCAGATGACTGGAGTGAATATGTTATTTATTTTTGTCATTTGGAGGTAAATCATCATAAGGATGGAAGTCATCAGTAGAGCGCTGATTATACCCAGCATCGAGTGAATCCTCTTCGAATGTTGCATCCATCGGATTTGATGGAGTATCTGTTGCCTTTGGATCAAAATCTCCAACAGGCTTGATTTCATCGATGTGAGGAGCAGTTCCCCTTAAGCTTTTCTCCGCTGCCTCCGGACTTTGAAAGTTTTCCTTAAATGATTCCTTCATTCCTTCCTTTTCCCTTTGATAGTTTTCCTTTGAAACCTCTGCTTGTTGAATACTTCTTTCCATCTTAGTTAGGTAACGAGATGCATGCTCACGTCCTCCTAAACCAAACGCTAAGCCAAATGCTAATGCTACTCCTCCAAGAATTAGGATGAAAGCAGAGTTAATAATGGAAGTTGCAATTCCCAACTGACTTAAAGCCATGAAAAAAGCAAATGCTAAAATCGCATACTTAGCAACATATCTTAGGAAATGAGGTGTTCCAGAAGCATGAGTCATCACACTACCAACTACTTTTTCTGCAAGGTTAGCTAACCAGTATCCAACTGCTATGATAACAATTGCCGAAATTACATGTGGTAGGTAGGCAAAGATAGCTGCTGCTAACGTCACCATAAAATCCAATTCTAGTAATTGTAGCGCTTCTACCACGAACAATAGAATAACAACTATTTGTACGATTGTACCGATTACTGTAGCAAAGGAAGGAGCTTTACCACCATTGCCTGTGAAGCCCATTTTCCCAAAGATAGAGTTCACACCAAGCTTTTCTAGCAAGGAAACAACCATATCCTTAATCCATTTCGCAGCAACAATACCAACTAAAACTAGCAGTATAGCAACAAAGATTCTAGGCAGCATAGCGAGTATCGTATTAAGCATGTTTATTGCAGGTTCAGATATACCGTGTAAGTCTAAAATTTCTAAAGAAGTGATCGTAATAGGGATTAAAATTAATACAAACGCAATGATTCCTACTACTTTAGAAAGAGTAGTTCCTTCTAAAAAGCTAGAAATCTTTAATCTATCTGCTAATCGGTCTACGCCAGCTGCATGAAGAAATTTTTCGAGTAAGTTTCGCACTAGCTTTGCAACAAACCAACCAATAGCAAAGACGATTACAGCCGAAACTAGCTTCGGAATGAATTGGAAGAAGCTCGCAATCATTCCTTCAAAAGGACCGCTTAATCCATCAATACCTAAAGCACTCAAAACAGCTGGAATAAAGAATAAGAAAATAAGGTAATAGGCTACATTTGCAGCAGTATCGGTCCATTTCGCCTGATCTACCTTAGATGAATCAGTACCAGTTTTTTCAACGTATTTATTTAAATTTAATTTATTACCTGCCATTTTGATTACTTTCTTCACTACTGTAGCCAGAACCCAAGCAAACAATAGAATTAGTCCAGCTTTCAAAATATTTAACACTGCATCTGTCAAACCAGTATACATATTCATAAATGGTGACGCGATGGTATTCATGTTTAAAATACTAAAGAAGAGTACAAATGCGAAAAGAAGGGCGATAGCGAAAACAACTTTACTAACTATCTTCTCTACAGACCAACCTTCTCTCGTATTTCCAAGGCGTTCATTTACCCGGTACTTCCTTAACAGTTTAAACGTAGCGTTCTCGAGCATTTTTGCAATAAAAAAACCAATTAATAAAACCACTAAAGCTAAAATAAGCTCTGGCAAAAAGGAAAGGGTATTTCTCCAATAAATATCATCGAACATTTCTTATCCTCCTTTTTATTTCAGACAAACCAATACATTTCCTTACTTGTCTAAGGAACTATCTGGAGCCTGAATCTCGTTTTCTTAGGAAAACGTTCCCAATTATTCGTTACCCTGGCAGGTATGCTTTTAAACTTGCATAATAGGAAAACTACATCCTTGAAAAATATATTAATAACCTTCAATAAAGTGTCTCAGGGTACTGGTGTTGGAAATAAAACATAAAGAAAACTGACTCACCTCTAAGTGAGTCAGCCAGTTACTTCATTGCTCCATCCAACGATTCCTTTGTAATATCCCAGTGAGAGGCATTCCATGTACCTACTCCATTTTCTACAACAATCGCTTGAGGAGATTCATGCTGTAGATTCAAGCTCTTCGCAATTTCATTAGATACTTCTCGATTTTGAATTACATTAACCAAATATTTACTGTTCGATGTTTCATAGGAGGCGAAAGCACCGTAAGCATTAGCGCTGATAGGACAAGTGGTACTGTGTTTAAAAACAAGGACCTTTTCCTCTTTAGTGCTTTCTAATATCTCCTTCCACTGCTTTTCAGAAGTAATCTCAGTATACGTTAGCACATTACATCTTTCCTTTCTCTGTTAGGTAGTTTACCCTTTGTATACCCAATACTTCTTACCCCATAAACTGTCATTTTGTTTAAAGCCTCTCTTAACTGGCTATTAAAAGAATAAATACCGATCTACCAGAAAGGAGAAAAAGTATGACATATTTTACGAAATCAATTCTTACAACTACCTTTATCTCTGGGGCGTTATTGTTAGGAGCTTGTAATAATAATGACGAGGCCGAGGATAACGTGCTGAAAACAGAGGTTACTGAACCAAATGTGAATTCCCAAAAATCAGCTGATTCAGCTTCTGAAGATCAGTTTTCTTTTAACGAGTTCCATCTTGCTGTAGCAACCGAAAAAAATGAAGAAGCAATTACAGCCGAATACAAAGCTGATTCAAGTTTAGTTATATACAAAAACATGCAAGAAGGAGTTAATACCGAGGGAGATGAAGCCTTAGACATACTCGAGCCAAAGTTTTCTGAGCTTAACCTAACTCCAGATATGACAGAGGATGAGGTAATAGAAAAGGTAAAACAGCTGTTCAATATTGATAAGGAGCGTAAAATTACGCTAGAGGTTCAATTTGCAGAAGGAGACACTAAGTCTTATAACTATGAAAATTAATAATACTAAGCCAAGTTGTTTTCCAACTTGGCTTTTATTATCCCTCTATTTTTGCTGCAATTATCCCTAAAGCTATACCCAGCAAAGAGCCAACTGCTACTTCAATAGGCTGATGACCAAGTATTTCCTTTAATTCACCTTCCCTTTCTACAAACTCAAAGCTGGGAAAATTTCCAGAAAGTGTAGCAATACTATCCTCTAAATCATTAACTAACTGAGCAATTTCCCCTGTATGTCTGCGAATTCCCTGTGCATCATACATAACGATAATACCGAAAACGACGGCAAGTGCTGTTTCCGTATGTCTTGTCCCTCTATTAGCAGCTACATAGGAAGCTAAAGCAGAAACCCCCGCCGAATGGGAACTAGGCATTCCTCCAGTGGTAAGTGCCTGCTTCACATCCCATTTTCCTGTCTTTTTCTTGGTAGTTAAAATTTTTAAGCCTTGGGCTATTCCTATAGCCGATAGAGCTGTTATAATTCCTCGGTTCATCTTAGCCAATTAAAACCCTCCTGTTTTTATACTCTCCCTTAAATTACCCCTTTCAATTAGGCATAAGCCTCCTTTAAAAAAAATCGGTTAATTTTTTAGCAAATTATACATACTACTAGAAAAAGGGGATGAATCATTGAATAGCATAGCAACTCCATCAAATAGAGATTTAACGGTATATGCAAGTTCTATCCTTTTCTTATTAGTTATTTTCGATACAGTCTTCACCCATTTAGGTTTACAGGGAGGGCATATTACAGAAGCAAACCCTCTGATGAGATATTTGTATGACTTTCATGTAGGATTATTTTTTCTCATAAAGTTAATACTACCTATTCTGCTTATTTGGTTAGTAACAAGGCTTGAGCCAAAGCCTTATATTCAATTAATGATTGCCGGAGCTATATTCATCTATACCTTTGTTCTTTTAAAGCATGTCTATTGGATCTATTTCGTTTATATAGGCTAAGACACCTGCAAATGAGAGCGGCGAGGAGGTAGCTCCCAGCCGTTTCACATTTGACTTGAAGGGCTAGCAATAGCCTGCAATTAATGAGTTGCCGGATTTGGTTCTACTGTTCGGCGATTTTTCTCTTCTCTTTCCCATCTCTTTAGGGAAGGAAACGGATCATAGGCCCATTCCGTTCGACCATTATATTTATACATTCCATAATGCAAGTGTGGGACAAACTTTCCACTAGTTCCTTTTTTTCCATAGCCAGAACTGCCGACATATCCAATAATGGCACCAGGCTCTAAAATATCCCCTTCCTTTAATCCCTTTTTAAAACCAGATAAATGAGCATAATAATGGTACGTATTATTTACATCTCGAATTCCCATTCTCCAACCACCATAGTCATTCCAGCCCATTGTTTCAATAATCCCGTAAGTAGCAGATTTAACAGGAACTCCAGTAGAGGCAAACAAATCGGTACCCTCATGTATCCTTCTGCCTCCCCAGCCACGCGAAGCGCCCCAAGTGCTGCGATAGCTATAGTTATACTGAAGGGCAAGAGGAAAAGCACGCTCATCTAAATTTAACATTTCAAAGTGTTTATAAAGCTTGGCATTCGTAATAATCTGCTTTACTGCTTCATCTGTAAAATAATAGTCCTTCAATGCTTTTTTAAAATCCTTTTCTGAATGGACACGCAGCCCTAGATATTGAGTTAAAGTGAAAATTACATCTTCATCATTTGCTCTATCCGCGAGCCCGTCTCCATTTCCGTCCATCCCATTTCCCTCAAAATAGGAAATCGTTCTCACATCCGTGTCATCACCTATTGGATTTAGTGGACCGACCCAGAAATCATCTGTAAATTGTATAGCTAGTACACCTTCACGTTCTGGAATATCAGAACGAACCTCTTGAATATTTCGCTCAAATTGATCTATTGCGGCAAGATAATACCAAGGGAGCGTATCACTTGAATATTTGACATAGTAGTCCATCCGCATATTTAAAATTTCTTCCCTGCTTTGCCCCTCTGCTGCTTTAGCAACGGAGGTAAAAGGAAAAAATAGCAAGGATCCCAGTAAGCATGTTCCTATTAGGCTTTTCAACTTCATACCTCCTCCTAATTTCTCCTTGTAGTTTTCCCGTAAACTGCAATTTCATGAATACTTTCTATGAGGAATAATCCAAGAAGAGAAGGAAAAAATTAAAAAAGATGAACCACCTTATCTGCCATCAAAAATTTACAATTATTCTACAGGAGAAAGCAAGTAATGGCTTTAAAACCGTAAGTAAATCCAATTTATTACCAGGCCATTACACCAATCCACGGTGTTAGTAACTTTCGCTGTTAATTTAGTCACTTTCATAGTTGTTTTAGTAACTTTCGCACCAAGAATAGTAACGAAACGGAAATTTACAGGAAATAAAAGCGAGATGATTCAATTCACCTTTCAATAATTTACCAATTATTAGTTGCGGTTCGCTAGTTTGCAAGTATTTCAGTGATATCTGCAAGTATTCAAGCTACGAGTGCAAGTAATCTACAGGAGAAAGCAAGTATTGGTTTTAAAACCGCAAGTATATCCAATTTATTACCAGGAATTTACCCCAATACCTCCTAATCAAATGAGCTAGACATTGTAACCCATACCCCTAAAAATAAAAAAATCGAGAATAAGAATTCCCGACTTCTTTTCCTTATACAATTGACTCTCTTCTAATTTTCTGTGTAATTGTATCTCTGCAAGCCTCTACAAATCCCTTGAAAATAGAAGCAGATGGATTGTCGTCCTTTAACAGCAAGGATTCCGGGTGCCATTGAATTCCCATCACAAAAGGATGACTATTACTTTCAAAGGCTTCGATGATACCATCGCTAGCTAGCCCACTAATACGAAAGCCAGTTGGTATATTTCTTACTGCTTGATGGTGAAAGCTATTTACTTTAAACCGCTCCATACCAACAACCTTTTTTAAAGTAGTACCTTCATTTACTTCGACAAAATGCGAAGCATGAGTACGTGGAGCTTTTTGGTCATGCTGCAGCAGCTCTGCTGAAGTTTGGGTATAGATATCCTGATACATATCTCCCCCCAGCGCGATACTAAGAATTTGGGCACCACGGCATATTCCGAGAATGGGTTTGTTTTGTAGCAGCATTTTTTTTATAAGCTCTATCTCAAATTCATCCCGTTCTGGGACAATATTTCCCAACGCTTGGTGGGGCTCCTCTCCGAATAATGTCGGATCTATGTCTCCTCCTCCAGTGAGAAGAAGCCCATCTATCAAATTCGCAATAGATTCGGTAACTCCCTTTTCCATATTTGGCAGGACAATTGGTACTCCTCCAAATCTTGTAACCGCTTGAGTATTATCTGTAGATACGGAGAGAATGTGCTCCGTTAAATTAGATGAAACACCGATGATAGGCTTCATAACAAACTCCTCTTCTATTTTTTCGGCTCTTCCTATTACCATCATTAATATGGAGAACGTCTTGTGCTATTCATAATCTTTGAATCCAAAATGTTTTGATATGCAAATCCTCGCACAGCATCCTCTGCATAATATTTTAAAAGCTCGTTAATTAGATTTTGATATGTTCCAGCATGCTCCAATCCTTTTGTATAGGCATCTATCCCATCAAAGTCAGAGCCTAAGCCAATATGCTTTAAACCTCCTAGGGAGCAAATATGATCTATATGCTTGATAAGGTCCGACATATCACTAGCCTGTTCACCATTAATAAAGGGCGGATAAAAAACTACGTGGATATGTCCTCCGTTTTCAATTAAGCTGGTAATTTGGTCATCCTTCAGATTTCGAGGATGAGGACAAAGAGCAAAGGCATTTGAATGAGAGGCAAAAGGATATTCAGCTAGTTCCATCACATCCCAAAAACCCTTTTCCGCAAGATGAGAGACATCCGTTAGTATCCGATGGTCATTATTTAGCTTGACTACCTCTTTTCCTAAATTAGTTAAGCCAGCCCCTCGTCCCTCTTCCGCTCCATCAGCACATAGATTAGCATTGTTCCAGGTCAAACCAATGGATAGAACCCCTAATCGATATAGGTGGCGAAGCTTCGAAAGGTCGTTTCCAAAAGCATCTGCTCCCTCTAAAGTTAAGACCGCTCCGATTTCTCCCTCTTTTAAAAGAGTTAGATCCTCCCACTTTTTTATATGTTTCATTTGCGGGTTTTTCTCTAGTATCTCCGTGTAGAATAAATCAACCTGCTCTAGAGCTGCAGCCCACTTCTGCTCAACAGGAATAGTGGGATATATAAAAATAGCAAAAAACTGGGTCATAATTTCGCCAGTCTGGAGTCGAAGTAAATTTGTTTCTAATTCCTCTGAGGCAGTAAAATTTAATAGCTTCTTCCCATAATTTTTCCCGTTTTTCGCCAACTGTAACTTTAATAGTGCATCGCAATGGGTATCAATTATTTTCAAAATCCTCGCCCTCCATCAATGCAAGTTGTATTTCTCTTACAAAATAATTATATAAAAAATTATCGGAAAATTCTACCAATAAAAATTATTTCTTCATAAAATAGTTATATGCAATCAAAGAAATATCTGCGATAGGCTCGTCCCCTTGATAGTCCAGAGAGCTTCCAATAGAGTAGACAGTCATTACATACCTTGTACCATTTGGTAAGTAGACTATTGCCGCGTCATTAAACATCGTTCCTAAGCTTCCAGTCTTATTAGCAACCTTCTTATTTTTCGGAAGCTTGCCAGGTATACGCTGTTGATAATGCTGCTTGAATAGTATATTCAAGATAGACTGGGAGCACTCCCTTGAAATAAACTTCCCATCTGCAATTGCTTCTAACAGCTTGCACATTCCTCTTGGAGTACTGGTGTTGTTATCTTCTCGCTCTTGAAAAACAATGCTGTCCCAGTCATATTTCCCAGCAACCAACCGATTAATAATCGTTTCAAAGAGCTCTTTGCTATAATTACTCGAGTCTATACCAGCGCTTAAGCTTAGAAGCTCCCAACAGGTATGCTGCAAATTAATACTACCAAAGCCTAGCTCTCTCATCCTTTCCTGCACATAGCTTGGACCTCCAATTAGCTTCAAAATGCGGTCTGTAGCTAAATTATCACTTACAATTATCATTAAAGTAGCTAAATCCTTGATTGTTGGCTGAATGCCATAGTCTAGCTCCTGAAAAATCCCTGAGCCTGGAACATAATCTTCTTCCAGAAGCATCACACGATCATGTAAGTTTATTTCTCCGTTATACACTTTTTCAAATAAGGCAGCTAAAATAGGAATTTTAAAAACACTCGCCATTTGAAACAACCGATCACCACTAATACTAGCCTCTTCACCTGTCTCCAAGTGTTTAACATAAACGCCAAAGGCCGCATCCTTCTTTTTTACATAGTCGTTTATCAATGTTTGTAATGTCATACCTTTCCCCCTATTTAATTTAAATTTCAAAATATTAAATTAATAAAATCATATAGAAAAAGAAGGAAATTGGAAACTATTAATCCCTTTTTTTCTTCAATGGAGGGTTTTAGTTGGATTATTATATCCATTAATATTCTTGCATCATATACCTTTTTAACAATTAAAGGCATCATTTCTAATTTTTTAAAAGTTCTTTCAACTAGTAAATTGGTAATAAATAGAATATGCGGATTTTATAAAAGGAACATTAAATTATTAATTATAATTCTTTATATTAATTTTAAATCATCAAAATAAATTAATAAATCTGAAATTTGTATTGAACTGGGATACAATATCCCTTATATTAAAATAAAGGAGGCCACCTTTTATGCAAAAAATAGAAACAATGCCTATTCGTGAAACTGTGTTTTTAAACTTAAGAAAAATGATTTTAGATGGGACCTTTCAACCGGGAGAAAAATTAAATGAGAAAGTAGTGGCAAGTGAGCTAGGAGTTAGTAGAACCCCTATTAGAGAAGCCATGTACAAATTAGAACAAGAAGGCTTGGTTAAGATAGTTCCAAGAAAATATACAGAAGTAATTGGGATTACAGATGAGTCTATCTCTGAAATTCATAGGATTCGTGCTGCACTGGAGCCTATAGCTGCTTATGAAGCAGTAAATAATCTGACTCAGGAGGAAATTAATGAGTTAGAAAGACTTTGGTTTCTTTCTAAGGAATATTTTCAATCGAACGATATTAATAACCTTATGAAAACTAATGACCAATTTCACTCCATCATTAGTGAAGCATCGAGATTACCTAAAGTAGTTAATATATTAAGAAATATGCATGATTATGTTGAAGTATTCCGATATTCCTTTATGTCCCGTCCAGAATTAGCAGAGAGATCCATAAATGAACACAAAAAAATTCTAGATGCTATTAGAGTGAGGAGCAGTAACTTAGTAAAGAAATTAGTTATAGAGCATTTAGAAGGAATTTTTGAATATGAAAAAGTTATTTTAGAGGACATGAAAAGAAAACCTATAAGTGAGGAGGAGAAAAAATGAAACATTTTGTAATAGCAGGTATATCAGCTATTGCCTTACTTCTTAGTGGTTGTGGTGATGAGAAAAAGGAAGCAAGTTCAAATAATCCTATTACTCTAAGCTTTGCTTATGAGTTACCAGACAATCACCCATGGGGTCATGGTGCGCAGAAATTTAAAGAAATAGTGGAAGAAGAATCCAATGGACAGATTACGGTTGAAATACATGGTAATGGCTCACTGGCAGCATCAGGCCGTGAAATACAAGAAGGAGTTAGTATTGGAACAATTGATATGGGGATATCATCTACTCCATTAGCTCAAATGAATCCATACTTAGATCTTTTTTCATTACCTTATATATTCAAAGACAGAGAATCTGCATGGGAAGTTCTAGATGGAGAAGTTGGTCAACAAGTTGGGGAAAAATTAAAAGATAACAATCTACAATTTTTGTCATACTGGGAAGATGGATTTCGCCAGGTAACAAATAATACGCGTCCGATTACAAAGCCAGAGGACTTCAAAGGAATTAAACTTCGCGTCCCTGAAAGCGAAGTTCGTTTGGCTACTTTCAAGGCTTTAGGATCTAATCCACTACCTATGGCTTGGTCTGAAGTATTTACCGCACTGCAGCAAGGAACAATTGATGGGCAAGAAAACCCTCTGTCTGTAGTGGTTAGTTCCTCATTTTATGATGTACAGAAATATCTAACTATAACAAATCATGTATACTCTCCTGCAACTTTATTTATCAACTCAAATAAGTGGAATGAACTAAGCGATGAACAAAAAGAGATTGTAAAAAATGCTGCTAAAGCTGGACAAGAAGTGAATAGAAAAATGAATGAAGAGCAGGATAACGCTGCAATTGCTGAGTTAGAAGAAAAAGGAATGGAAATATCAGAGATAGTGGATGTTAATGAATTCCAACAAGCGACTAAAGGGGTTTGGGATGAAGTAGTGAACAGTATCGGTGGAGATGCTAAAGAATTATTAAGTAAAATTACAGACTCCCAATAGGAGGAGAATAAATTGATATTACTTAGAAGGTACGTGCATAAATCCATTATATTCATAAACTCTATGATAATGCTTGCTATGTTCCTAATATTATTGCTACAGGTTTTTTCAAGAAAGCTATTAGAATCATCCTTGGCATGGCCAGAAGAAATAGCTTTAATAACGATGATTTGGATAACTTTTGCTGGAGCTTATCAAATTACTTTAGAAGATAAGCATTTAAAAATGGATTTTTTAGAAGAAAGAATTCCATATTCTATCAAACCTTACATTAAAATTTTTTCCAAGTTAATAGTAGTAGCTTTCTTAGTAATTGCAACATTTTGGGGAATACAATTTGTTGAAAATACAGGCTCCATAAAAATGCCTGTATCCAAATTACCGATGGCTGTTCCCTACCTAATAATATTAATCAGTCTAGCACTGATGTTGATAGAGTACCTAATTCAAATATTTATAGAGTCAAAAACCTTATTTCTAAAAAGGGAGGAATCCTAATGCTCCCATTCTTCATGTTAATTGTAATTCTCTTTTTACTAGCGTTAGGAGTGCCTATCGCTTTCACATTAGGAATTACAGCAGTTACATTTTTGATTTTTAACTCGGATGTACCGTTACAGGTAATTCTTCAGCAGCTTTATTTAGGCACAAACTCTTTCCCATTATTAGCAATCCCATTATTCATGTTAGCCGGATCGCTAATGAATCATGGGGGAATTTCCGTAAGACTAATTAATTTCGCCCTTTCAATTATTGGGATGCTAAGAGGGGGTCTAGCCATTGTTAATGTGGTAGCATCTGTGTTCTTTGGTGCAATTACTGGAACAGCGGCAGGAGCTAGTGCGGCTGTGGGGCAGATTATGATACCCGCTATGAAAGAAAGAGGATATTCTGCTAGCTTTGCAGCAGCTACTACCTCCGCTGGCTCATCCCTAGGAATAATAATTCCTCCTAGTGTACCAATGATTCTATACGGCTCTATTTCTGGTTTGTCAGTAGCTACTCTTTTTATTACAGGAGTCCCTATAGGTATTGGTATAGCATTAGGTTTTATCATTGTGGTCTATATCATTTCTACTAAGAAAAAATATTACTTTAAGGAAGAACCTTTTTCCTTTAAAAAGGTCGGTTCTTCATTTATTAGTGCTTTACCTGCTTTATTAGTTCCAGTTGCAATTATGGGTGGAATATTAACAGGTTTTGCAACACCGACTGAGTCAGCAGCTATTGCAGTCTTATGTGGTATCTTAGCAGGAATAATTTATCGACAGTTAACATTTAAGAATTTCATGGAGGCTTTAAATGAAAGTGTCATTAATACTGCATTAGTAATGTTTATTGTAGCTACTGCTAAAATACTGGGCTTTTCCTTTTCCTCCTTGGGAATTGGACGTCAAATGATTGAGCCAATGTTAGCTTTTAGTAATAACCCAATTATATTAATGCTTATAGCTAGCTTGATATTGTTTATTGGAGGCTTTATTTTTGATGGGACAGTTATGGTGCTTGTAATAGTGCCTTTGTTTTTACCACTTGTCCAAGCTAGCGCGATAGACCCTCTACAGTTTGCAATGATCGTTATTATTGTATGGGCAATCGGTCAGCAAACACCGCCAGTAGCTAGCGGATTATATATTACTACGGCTATAGCTAAAGTTAATATGCTTCAAGTAAGTCGCTACAACATTTGGTATATATTGGTTCTCGTTGTTACTTTAATGGGTATGATTTTCGTACCTGACTTCATGCTTTATATCCCTAGATTATTTATATAAGGAGGAAAAAAAATGCACTTTTCAAATATTGTACAAGTTATCGATACACATACTTACGGGGAACCTACACGTGTAATTAATGGAGGTTTGTTAAAATTAAAAGGAAAAACGGTGGCTGAGCAACGAGATTTTATGGCAGCGAACTATTCATGGTGGAGAGACGCAATCATTCAAGAACCAAGAGGTCATAGAGATATGTTTGGCGCATTATTACTTCCTCCCCTTCGAGATGATGTGGATTTTGGTGTTATTTACATGGATAATACTAATTTCTTAAACATGTGTGGTCATGCGACAATAGGAGTAGCTACCACCATAGTAGAAATGGGTCTAGTAAAAGCCGAAGGAGACTATGTTGACCTAACATTAGAAACACCAGCCGGATTAGTTTATCCGAGAGTTAACTTGGAAAACGGCAGAGCAAAATCTGTGTCATTTAAAAATGTTCCAGGCTTTTTAGAAGAAAAAGATGTGAAGATTGAAGTAGAAGGTCTTGGAGAAATTACCGTGGATATTAGCTTTGGAGGAAACTATTTTGCATGGGTAGATATTTCTCAGACCAACGAGCTTTTACATCCTTCCAATGGCTCTAAATTAAAAGAACTGGCTAGAAAAATAAAATCCGCAGTAAACGATACGGTAAAAGTTCAGCATCCAACTAAACCTTATATCAATTATATAGATATCGTTACATTTTATGGGAAGCCATCTTTATATCCAGAAGCGACTTACAAAAATGTACATATGTTTAGTGATGCGCAGGCAGATCGTTCTCCAGGAGGAACAGGAACTACTGCCATGGTCTCCAGAATGGTCGGTCGAGGAGAGCTTCAGTTAAATGAAGAAGTGATCTGTGAAGGGTTTGTTGGAGGAAAGTTTTATGGAAAAGCACTAGAAAAAGTTGATTTGAATGGAAAAGAAGCATATATTACCGAAATCACAGGCAGCGCCTTTATTACCGGCTTCAACAACCTTGTAATAGATCCGCATGATCCTTTTAAACATGGTTTTATAGTAGATTAATAAAAAATTACATTTTACAAAAGTG
>CAKQHO010000080.1 GCA_934234185.1 uncultured Psychrobacillus sp.
ATTTTATTGTTATTTTAATTCTAAAATATAAAAAGACTGTAAACAAACCCTTTTTTAAGAGTTTGTCTACAGTCTGAAGCCAGTTTGTTTAAACTGGCTTTAAGTTTGCTTCTATGTTTCCCGTAATCATTTCTATAATTGATTTTGTAGGGATTTTGAGAGAATAGGAAAGCTCTCTATATATGATGTTTTGAATGCTTAGTAGGAGCTTCAAATCTTGATCAAGAAGCTTTTTTTGATTTTCCTCTGCTTCTAACTTTTTACTCATCAATGTTTGAAGAATTTTCGCAATCTCTAAGCGATTACCTTTTCTGGTGATTTCATTATATGTTTGCTGACGAAGTCGATTGTTATCAATCCACTCTATACCCGCCTCTTGAAAAGAATGAAGAACTTTTCTAGCTTCTTTTTCTTCCATGATGTCTAAAATCTTCGCTATATTACTTACAACGGGAATGCTAATACTCAGTTTTTCGTTATCAATAGGATGAAGCTCATAATAATCTTTGGTAACTCCATTAAAGGTTTTACTGGTGATATTATCTATCTGACAAATTCCATGAGTAGAATACGTTATTAGTTCTCCGACTTTATGCATAATCATTTCTCCTCTATAGATATATTTTTGTCAACTTGGTTAACTAAATTTAAGTATATACTTCATTTGTTTGAATGTCAACTTTGTTGACAAAATATGACCTTTTTTATATATTAGTATGGCAAATGAAAAGAATGGAGTGAAATCCATGGAGGAACGATTACAGGGATTAGATTTAGTAGATCTGCTAAGTGAAAGACATATACTTTTAAGAAAGATAATAGAAGATACATGGAACAGTAATCACGAGTTGTATATTTCTAATTCAGAATGGTTTATTATGACGAAGGCTTATAAAAAACAGCCGACAATTGCTTCGATTTCCAAAAACGTAAATATCACTAGACAGGCAACCCATAAGTTTGTGAAAAGCCTAGAACAAAAGGGACTCGTAGAGGTTGGCCCTGTTGAAAATAATAAGAAAGACAAATGCCTTCGATTAACAGACTTCGGAGAAAAATGCCATGAAGAGAATGAAGCAATTAGAACTAAGCTAGTAAATCAAATTGCTAATACTATTGGGACAGAAAAACTAAAGGTGTTAGAGGAGATTTTAAAGCTCGACTGGGGAATAAAGACAAAGTAAGAAAATCTTTATTTAGGTATAGGAGAGCTTTTGCTACGAGCAGACCTCTCCATTAGCTTTTTTATAAGAACAGATAAAATCAAAATGCTTGAATAGAAGGGTGAAGGGCATGAAGGTTTATAGGACACAGGAGATTGCACGCCTAGTAAACGTGCATTCAAATACAGTACGCCTATATGAAGAGTGGTCTTTTATCTCTTCGGTTCCTAGAGAGCAAAATGGTTATCGCCGTTTTAGTGAGGTGCATTTATTACAAATGCAAATAGCACGACTTGCATTTAGACAAGAATTTATTCAAAATGATCTGCGCAGAAGGGCAACAAGACTTGTTCGTTTGAGTGGAAAAGAAAAGTTTAGTGAAGCTTTAAAAGAGGCACAATCCTATCTTCAGCATCTAAGAGGAGAGCATAGAAATACACTTCAGGCAATTGAATCAGTGGGACATTTACTAAAGGTTACTGCTAATTCATTTATCACTTATACACATCATGAAATGTCTAAAAAGCTTCAGCTTTCTGAGGAGACGCTTCGAAACTGGGAAAGAAACGGCTTATATGAAATTGCTAGAGATAATAGAAATCGTAGAATTTATACAGAGAAGGATTTTTACAAGCTACTTATTATTCGTACTTTAAGAAGCGCACATTTCTCCATAGCATCCATTAGAAATTTGTTTGATAAATATATACAAGACCAACAATTAGATATAGGCTATATACTTAATTCACCTAGATTTACAGAGGATTTTCTGCATGTAACAGATCAGTTGGAGCTCAATTTAAGAAGGGCGATGAAGGATGTGGAGGAAATCATCGCTCTACTAAATAAGTCTGTTTCATAAAAGAGGACTCGGATTTATTTGTGATTTATAGAGTGTTAACGAATGCATTGCTCTAGTACATCCAATATACAGTAGGTCCTTATCCGTTTCAGCTTGGTACGTTTCCTCATCGATAAATGGTATTAGTACTTGATCAAACTCTAACCCTTTAGCATATTGAATGGTGACCAATGTTATACCATCCTTAAATTCTTCAGAATTCTGGTCCACAACGTGCAAAGGGTAATTGCGTAAATGTGAGGCCAATAAGTTGCGCTGGGCTTCTGTTTTACAAATAATAGCGCATGTTTTTAAAGCGGAGGCTTGAAATTGGTTTAAAGATGTCCTAATCAGATCAATCATTTCATCCTTCGAGACATATGCTAGCTCTTGGGGCTTTTCTCCGTGACGTTCAATAGCTTGTATTTTATTTTGCCCAGTAAACTTTTTCGCATATTCAATAATTTCATATGAGGAACGGTAGCTTTTCGTTAACTCTAGATATTCTAGATTCGAGAACAATAGAGTAAATGCCTCCTTAGAACTCTGGGTGAATGGGACAAGCGATTGACCAAAATCACCGATTATTGTTTTCTTACAAGGAAAGATTCTTTGTAAAACAGCGTATTGAATAGGGGCATAGTCTTGCATTTCATCCACAACAAAATGGTTGATTTGGTTAAAAGTATCCACGCCCTGGAAGTAGAGTTGGCAGTACAAATAAGGGAATACATCTGAAAATTCAAAGTGATTTTTTTTAAATACAAAGTCATCCTCTCTATCTGCTTCTACAAAAAATGCTCGATAAACCTCTAGAGGGGACTTGTAGATTAATCGTTTTGACAGGCGTTTCTGTATTTCATTTTTACTTGGTAGCTTTAGTTCGCCATTCCGTTTTGTTTTTAAGATGGCTAAGACATCATCGGAAATAAGCTCTAATCTTCTCTTTACAGATTCATTTGTGTAGCTCAAAAATCTTCTATGCAAATAGTCTGCTTCAATCTCATAATCTGCGATTACTATCTTTTCATTTTTGAAAATATGATTATCCAATTGCTTTAAAAATTCATCTAACTGCTGCAAGAAGTCGATGCTTGATTTCCATTCGACTCGTGTAGAAAGCTTGCTTTTAGGATTCTCTAATACTTTCGTTATCTCATCCTGAAATGGTGTGAACGTTACCTTCGTTGGTAGTAGCTTTTTTGTTAGATCATCAATCGTATAATCTAGAATTGGTTGTTCGCCAAGCTCTGGCAAGACGCTTGAAATGTAACTACCAAATACCTTGTTAGGAGATAAAATTAACACCTTATCCGCACTTAAAGTATCTCTAAATTTATACAGCAAATATGCAATACGGTGGAGAGCAACGGAAGTTTTTCCAGAGCCAGCGACTCCTTGAATAATAACGGTATGAGCCTTTTCATTCCGAACGATTTGGTTTTGATCCTTTTGAATGGAAGCAATAATTGTTTTCATTTTTTCGTTAGAATACTCACTAAGTGTTTTTTGCAGAACATTATCTTGAATAGTTAAAGAGCTATCAATGATATATTCAAATTCTCCATTTATAATTTTAAATTGACGCTTTTTAATAAGCTTTCCGGAGATTGTCTTTTGTTGAATGCTGTACTGAGCGTTTCCTAGTTCATATTCGTAATAGATATTACATACAGATGCACGCCAATCATAGATTAGATTGTTACTATGCTCATCCATAAAGCCGAAACGACCGATGTAAAATATTTCAGCATCCTCCATTTCTTCTCCTTCATATACAAAGTCAAAACGGCCGAAGTAAGGGGACTCTATCAACTTTTCAATTTTTGATTTCTCCGTTAGCTTTGCCACACCGCTACGATCTATGGACGATAGGGTTTGCTGATAGCTAAAGACCTCCATCTTATCCATTTCATTTTTATAATCAACCATATATTTTTTTAAATTATTATATTCATCAGAAGAGTAGTTGATAGACTGATTTATTTTTTGATAGGCTTTTGCCAAACTTACTTTGGTCTGAATCAGCCTCTCTACTTCTTGCAAATCGAATTGCATACTAATTACCTCCTTTACACTACAAGCCAGTGTAGCAGGATTTTTTTAGCTGGTGTTTAAGTGGAGGGTTTGACTATTATACTTACTTAATTGTCAGTTGAAACAGAAAAAGTTACCTGTACTTAAGATCTTTAAAATATAATGAAAGAAAGGATAGATGTTAGAGAGGAGAGATATGCTATGTACCGCAAAGAGCTCTACGTTATGCAGGGAGATCAACCTATCAAAGCGCTAGTGAGGAATTATGGGCAGGCAGATTTTAATGAACTGATCGATATCCAGCGCGAATGTTTTCCTCCACCTTTTCCATCTGAGCTTTGGTGGAACGAGGAGCAGCTAAATAGTCACATCACTCACTTTCCGAAAGGAGCTATTTGTTTGGAAATAGAAGGTAAGATTGTTGGATCTATCACAGGATTGCTCACAGAATTCAATCCCGAGCACCCTTTCCACAGTTGGGAGGAAGTAACGGATAATGGCTACATTCGAAATCATAACCCAAAAGGAAATACGCTTTATATAGTAGATATCTCCGTGAGACCCTTCTACCGAAAAATGAATTTGGGAAAGGTTCTGATGCAAGCGATGTATGACCTGGTGATACATAACGGATTAGATCGCTTACTAGGTGGCGGACGCATGCCTGGATACCACCGCTTTTCGGATCAGCTGTCCCCTGAAGGCTACATAGAGAAAGTGCTCAAAGGTAAGTTGAAGGATCCAGTTGTCAGCTTCCTATTAAGGTGTGGAAGAACACCCGTCTGTGTAATACCTGATTACCTAGAAGATGAAGAATCCTTAAATCATGCTTTGTTAATGGAATGGAAAAATCCTTTCAAGTAAGTGGGGGATAATAGAAGAATTACTAGAAACAGCTCCTGAATTTTTGGGGAGCAGGGATGGACAAGAGACCAAGTTCTACTTATATGGAATAAAAAACCGAACCCGCTGAAAAGGATTCGGTTTTCTTGCGCTTCTCTTACAATGGAAGCAATTCTACTTTATTTGTAGTTTCTAAATCTGTAACCATTTTCGTCCATGCTTCTGGTTTTTCTGAAAGTATCGCATAGTACATTTTCAAAAAGTTTGCAACGAACTCTCCTGTCAAGAACCTCTCTTCTCCGAAAGGAAGGAAACAGAAATCTAATTCTGTTACTGCTTCTCCATCATTTGTCCAAGAAGGATGTACGTAAGTAAAGTCTAAACGTTTGAATCCTAAATGAGCAAGTACTTCTCGACGCACGAAAGGATCCATAGCTTTGACCCCACCGAAGTCATGATTCCCTACGCGATATGGATTATATATTTCAGCGAAAACTCCGATTAGTTCTATGCCGTGCTCCTTACAAAGCTGCTGTAGATCTTCATTCCGTTTTTTCGCTAGGAACGGACCAACTCCCAATTGTTCCCTTCCAATCATCGTAAAGTCCGTCATAGACAAACGTCGATCTGCATAAAAGCGATATTCCGTTGCTCCTACAACTTCACCATTCTCTACTGCCACGAACATGCGAATCGTTGGATCTTGCAAAGGACCACTCCAAAGCTCATACTCTAGTACTTCCTCGGCTGGAAATACATTTTGCATTAGCTTGTGCATCTTCGGAAACAGTGGATCCTCAATACCCTTAATTTGTACATACTCCATAAACTCATCCCCCAACAATTATCTATGTTTTTGTAAAACGATTTCCTTTGTCATAGTTGGCTCTACGGTCATTGTCCCTAGGTCTGGATATAGATCAAATCGACGATCTCTCCATGTCGTAACAGAGCCCTCTTCTCTTACTTCATATAAAAGAGAAAGGTCCAAGTCTCCTGTAATGACCATATCGTTATTTGCTTCCCCTTTTACTAGGATGCCATCCTGAGGAAAGGGAACATCGTTAGGAGTGATGATTGCCGCTTCCCCAAAGTTTCCGCGCATAAAGTCAACAGTTGGAAGAGAACCAACTGTTCCAGTAGTAACAACATATACCTGATTTTCAATTGTACGAGCGTGACTAGTATAGCGCACACGATTAAATCCATGGCGATTGTCCGTGCAGGAAGGGGAGAATATAACGTCTGCACCCATTCCGCGAACCATTCGTACAACTTCCGGAAATTCAATGTCATAGCAAGTAAGTAATGCAATTTTTCCTTTAGGAGTATCGAATACAGCTAAAGACTCACCAGGAGTCAATCCCCATTCAGTAACTTCTGTAGGAGTAAGGTGGAGCTTCGCCTGCTCCCCGATATGACCATCTGGAGAGAATAGGTGTGCAACATTGTAAAGGTTTCCGTCCTCCTTGCGAACGACGTGAGTCCCCCCTATGATGTAAACGTTATGCTCCATAGCTAGGCTAGAGAACAGATGATGATACGCATCCGTGTACATCGGCAAATGCTGAATCGGCTGCCCCTCATTATTATCGGAAATTGACAAAAGCTGTGTCGTAATAAACTCTGGAAATAAAATAAAATCAGTTTTGAATTCAGCGGCAGTCTTCACATAGTGCGTCACCTGTGCCACAAACTCTTCAAAGCTACCTATTGTGTGTAGGTGATATTGTACAGCAGAAACTCGTAATCTCATCCGTAAACCTCCCTGAAAAAAATGTATTTTAAAAAAACAATAGCAAGAGCATAACATATTTAGACTAGAAATCAATTGAAATGTTTGGAGAAAATAATATTTTTTGAAATTAATTGGTTTTAAGGATATTTAATTGAAAAATCTCTGCTTATATAAAGGCTTTCTACAGGTTAGCATATTGCGAAACTAGCTTGAATAGATACGGTCTAACCTGTATATTTGAAATATTTGACAAGGAGATAATCTCTTGCAATGATCTTTATCTTTATATTCAGTAAGTCTTTCAAAATAGATTTTTTTTCATGGGTACTTAGCCGATATGATAAATGAATCCTTTTTTTAAAAATTTTTATATAAAACAAACTCTGCTACTGGGAGGCTCGTTAATAGAGTGAAAGGGGAGGATTATTTGCTTGATTTAGAAAAGCTAGAACAAATCATTGAAGAGCATACTGACTCAATGATTCGTTTAGCTTATTACTACGTGAAGGATGTTCATATAGCAGAAGATATTGTTCAAGAGGTTTTTATAAAGTTTTACCACTCAAATAGTCTTTATGAAGAAAGAGGACAATTGAAGGCGTATCTTTCAAGGCTTGTAATGAACAAAAGTAAGGACTTTTTGAAGAGCTGGGCTTTTAGAAAAGTACAGATTCAACAAAAAATCTCATTAGTAGCAAAGAAAAAAAGAAATATGCTTATTCAAAGGGATGAGCAGGAGCTGGTTGGAGAAGCAATTTTAAAGCTGCCAATTAAACACAGAGAGGTTCTAATGTATTATTACTTTGAAGAACTAATGATAGCAGAAATTGCGAATATATTAGAAATACCTGAAGGAACTGTCAAAACAAGACTGCGTAGAGGTAAGGAGCTATTAAAGCCAGAGCTCACTACTATTGAATGGGAGGCGCTCTTAAATGAATAATTATATTCCAAAGGAAGTTAGGGATTTATCCAGTAGTAAAGCTAACGTAAAGAAAAACGTGTTTGAGCAAATTGAATCTCCAAGAAAGCCAAGAATTAGATGGCACTATCCCATTATAGCGGCAGTACTGAGTGCCAGTGTGCTTATATTTCTCTCTCATCAGGTTTTGGACAACTTTAGCCAAACTTCTGCTACTCCAGTCGAAAATTTGCAGGAGATAGCCGTTACTCCACCTGAAAATCTAGAAGGAATTACTGCAGAAGAAACAGTGGAAGTAGAAAACTATTTAGAGTTTACGATTCAATCCCACCAAATCGGCAAGGAGCTTAATCATTCCGATCAAGAATCAGGGTGGAAAATTTCAAACGATAACGAGAGTGTAATTTATTGTGACCTATTACTAACGGTGACGAATCTATCAGAAAGAGAACTTTTCGAGTCTGATGAATTTATTAAGATTAAACTCTATCATGATAATCGAACAGAATACTCTGCCCATACAGTCTTTGAAAGATTGGATAGAAATCAGTTTAGCGGTCTGAATGACTCAATCGTAAAGCCTGAACAAACGAGAATTATCCATTATATTGCCTCAATACCAAAAGAGATTGAAACAGACGGGAAACCTCTTAGGGCTATTATTTCAGTGAATGAAGAGACTTATGAGTATATAATTAGATAGCTGATTAATAGATAAGAAAGTATAATTTAATGCAGGTGTTGTCTAGCTCCAGCGCCTTGCTCCTCTAGGGTCAACAGGATGTTGGTCAGGAAAACGTTGTCACACGATGTGACAACGTTTTCCTTCCGTGTTTACGTCCTCATTTGCTTGTCGGGGCAGAATAGGCACTTGCGCTTTTCTTATAAATGCTATCAATAAACATATATACTGAGGTGAAATCATGAATAACTTAACGAATGACTTATTAGAATGGGCGGTTCATCATAGAAGATATTTGCATGAAAACCCAGAGCTATCTGGAAGGGAATATAACACATGTACATATATTAGAGGGATTTTAGAAGAGCTAGGCGTGACATTACTTCCTTGCACGGAGCCGAGCACGATTGGTTATGTAAAAGGAACAGTAGGAGATAAAACGATTGCGTTGCGTGCAGATATTGATGCTTTACCTATTCAAGAAGAAGGAGATAAGCAATGTCTTTCTAAGGTTCCTGGAATCTCACATAGCTGTGGTCACGACGGCCATACTGCTGTACTGCTTTCTGTAGTCAAATGGGTGATGGAGAACAGAGAAAAGGTGAAACATAATATTGTTTTCATTTTTCAATCCTGTGAAGAAATTTCGCCTAGTGGAGCAGAAAAGCTTGTGAAAGAAGGGGTATTGGAGCAGGTAGACGAGATATTCGGTCTCCATCTTATGTCTGATGAGCCGAAGGGAAAAATTATACTGAAAACAGGAGAGTTTATGGGTTCTTCAGATGATTTTGTGATTACGGTTCAAGGAAAGGGGGGGCATGCAGCTTTTCCTCAAGATACGGTGGACCCTACCTATATTGCTGCCCATATAATCATTGCTCTCCAGGCTATTGTAGGGAGGAGGATTAACCCGGTGGCTTCATCTGTTATTTCTGTTGGACAGGTGACAGCTGGCAGCAGTACAAATATCATTCCGGACAAGGCGATGATTACAGGCACATTTCGAACCTTCTCTAATGATATAAGAGAAAGCATGATGAAGGAGATAAAACAACTTGTTGAGCAAATGTGTCTTACATTCGGAGCGACAGGAACAGTAAACTTTATTATAGGAACACCACCAGTTGTGAACAACGTAGATATAACCAATAAATTACTTCATTTATTTAAAGAGGCTTATCCTACTCGTGTAATTGAAAAGGATAAACCCATTATGGTTGCAGAGGATTTTGCCTATTACTTAGAAAAAATACCAGGCAGCTATTATCATATTGGGATGCAAGGGGAAAAGAGTCAGTATCCTCACCATCATCCTAAATTTGATATAGACGAGGAAGAGCTTGGTACTGCAATTGACTCATTATTAACGATTGTAACTAGCTACCATTAACTCTTTTTTTGCTCCTTAAAGTTCTCTACAATAACGAAAGTGCATACAATTACAGTGAAAATTAAGGCAAGAATCAGTGCATGAGTTAGTGCATGATAGGACCCTTCAACTGCGGAATATCCAAACATAGAAATAATAGGAACTAATATTAATACAGAAAAAAAGTATATAGCTATCGTCACAACAAACGGGATAAATAATTTCATTATTGTTTCTCCCCTCAATTTAATATTTTCGAAGGGGTATCGCTATTTGGCAATTGGATACCTCTTTTTCATGTAAAAAACTTATTAAATAGACCTCCATTAAAAAAATACCCTTTTCGAAAGCGCCACGTTCTTCTCTCTTTTTAAGACGGATTTGATTTAACTCCTCAATAGTTGCCTCATAAATTGACAGGGAAGAATTGAATCAGCTCTAAAGCATATGAAAGCTCCTCTAATGCCCCGCTTCTGTTGGTCGCTGTAGAAGCATGGCTTTTAGAATCTGTTATTTCTGGGATAAGATCTATAATGGAATTGAATACCTATTTTTCCATTAATTATATCGAAAGAGAGAAAGGAGAATCAAGTAAAAAAGGCATTTTTTAACTTATTTACTTGTAAACTCTCTCAATTGGATTGAATTATGATACATTGAAAGTAAATAAACGCGATAGAGGTATAACACTTTGCAAAGTCAATTAACTCCCTACATTACACTTATTTGTGCATCTGGTGTTTTAAATTTGTATTTAGGTGCCTCCGCTTATCTGAAGCGTAACAACTATACTAATATTTTACGATATTTTCTGCTGAATATTGCTAGTACTACTCTTTATTGTTTTAGTGCCGCTTTAGGCCTCCTTTCAACTGATCTCGATCAAATAAAGCTTTGGACGACTGTTCAATATCTCGGCATAGCGGTTGCACCACCATTAGGCTTGCTATTTGTCATGGAATATCTAGGGATAAAGGTTACCAAAAGAAGGCTGCTTCTCTTACTTATTATTCCTGCCATTACGTTATTTATGGTGGCAACAAATGATTATCACAGCCTCCACTATCGAGTGCTTGAAATTCACCCTACGTTAGGGGCTCCATTCACTTATCAAGAAATTGGCTTATGGTATACAATCCATGGGGCATTTATATTCAGCTGTATGCTAATAGGCTTCTTTCTGACAATATCTCGCTGGAAGGAGACAGCAAAGGCATACCGATTGCAACTCTTGTCATTAACATTTGGGCAGCTTGTGCCAATGGTTACAGCCTTTGTATATTTACTAGGCCTGACTCCAGAGGGAATCGATCCGGTTCCAATGGTATTATGGCTGTCCTCTCTCTTTTATCTATGGTCTATTGGGTCTTCTCGATTATTTACTGTTATGCCGATTGCTAAGGATAAGATATTTAATAGTATCAATGACGGGGTAATGGTTCTGGATGAAAATAATCGAATCATTGAATTTAACCAAGCCTGTAAGAATATGTTTCCTCACCTCACAAAAACATTGTTTGGAACAAATGTAGAACTGGTCTGGCATGAGCTTACGGGTGAACACTTTACATTTCATTTGAATAAAGAAGAAAAGAAAGAGATTACATTGACAAGTGAAAGGGGCAATCTTATTTATCAGGTAAGAACCTCTCCCCTCAAGCTATCTAAAAATGCTGATGGTCTACTCATTATTTTCTCTGATATGACAGAGTTAAAAGAGCTACAGGGGAGATTGGAGTATCAAGCCTATTATGATGAGCTAACGGACATTTTAAATCGTCGAGCATTTTTTCTGCAGTGTGAAATAGCTTTGAAAGAAGCAAAAAATAGAAAAGATCCATATACACTGCTATTAATAGATGTAGATCATTTTAAAAATGTAAATGACACGTTTGGTCACCTGGTTGGAGATCAGCTGCTTTATCATATTGCAAAGGCAAGCAAAGAACATTTACCAGAGGACATTCTTTTCGCTAGATATGGTGGGGAAGAGTTTGTATTAGGTATAAGAGGTTACGGTTTAGAGGAAAGTGTTACATTAGCAACTAATTTAAGAGAATATATAGAGCGGAATCCATTCCATTTATCTGATGGGATATACATACAGATAACCATAAGTATAGGGTTGGCTGAAATGTCCCAAGAGAATAATGAAACGATCCATACACTTTTGCACAGAGCAGATCAAGCATTATATGTTGCGAAGGAGAATGGGCGAAATAGAGTGAGTATCTATAGGTGATGAGAGGCATTTTAGAGAGGGGCTAGCGATGCTAGTCCCTCTGTAGATTATCTCTAAAAACAAGGTCAATGAGGCCCGAGTGCCTCCTCTGCCGTCCTGCACTTGCTTGTCGGGGCAGAGATAGGCACTTGTGCTTTTCTTATTGAAAATTAACGCCAAAGGCATGGTCCAGCAAATCCACATCCATGAATATAATCTGGATTTTCAGCACTTACTGCAGATCCGCCGAAAATTAATGCAGCAAAAAACAAAGTAGAAATAGCAATCTTTTTCCCTTTTTTCATATTTGTCACTCCTTTCAGAATTTTTAAACTACAATTAAATGATAAATTTAACTACAACTTTACTGCAATCAACCGAAAGAACCTTTTCCATAAATGGTAAAAAATAAATGCGTAACGAAGAAGTTATACATAAATTGGATATTTGATGATAAAATGTCATTATATCTGTAGATGTTGAATAATGTTAGCTATTTTGTCGAATTCTTATATAGGAGAGAATACAATGTTTAATACAAAATCATTACTGCTACGCTCTTCATACTAAGCTATTACTTTACCATCAGCTACTTTGAAAAATTAAGATGAGGAGCGGTAGCGAAGAAAATTGCCCATAATTATAAACTATAGGAACAGCTAGTTTTGGAATAGGTATTATACTGTTAATCTTTATGATTCTCTTAGGTATGGAGAACTTTTAGGATATTGAAAATCTAGAATGCAATTAGCTGAAAAAGCCTGAAATGAGGTGTTTCGCATGAAACTAAATATGGAGCAGAGACGTATTGTAGAGCTGGAGCCAAACGGTCATATGATGGTAAAGGGGGTTGCGGGGTCTGGAAAGACTACTGTTGCCATAAGACGTATCTCTTTTCTGCAGCATCATTATAGTCCTGAAGATAACGATATAGTCTTACTAGTTACTTACAATAAAACATTACTTCAGTACATCAAGTATCAATATCATAAGCTTGCAGATGATGAGCAAGAGCGATTTGAGACTTTGTTTGCCAACAATAATGAAGTCAAAATTGTAACGATTGATAGTATTATGTATAAATATTTTACTCATTATGCTCGTAGAATGAATCTGTCCCTGAAAGCTTCTAATAAGACATTGGAGCAGAAAGTAATGATGAAGGCTATCCATCAAGTACAACAGCATTATCCTAAAAATAAAGTACTTTCACCAAAAAATCTTTTATTCTTACTGGATGAAGTAACTTGGATTAATGCCTGTCAAATAGAAGATGTAGAGACCTACCAACAAATTGATCGTATCGGTAGAACAACAGGTGGTAGAGGAGCGCCGCAAAAGCTAACGAAAAATTCAGACCTCCGAAGGGCTATTTTTGAGCTGATGGAGACGTTCAATGCCATGCTGGCCCAGGAAGGATTTCTTACATTTAAGCAGATGAATCTTTTAGCATTGAAAGAAGCTCAAGAGGTCAATCATGGGAAATATACACATATTATTATAGATGAGAGTCAGGATTTAACGAAGGTGCAATTAGAGTTTATTAAATGCATCTATCAAGAAAAGCCTTACTCCTCCTTGCTATTTGTTGCGGATAATACGCAAAGTATTTATTCCCAATCTTGGCTTGGGAAGGGTAGACCATATACGTCTATTGGCTATGATATGAGCGGTAAATCAAGAACCTTAAGTAAAAACTATCGCACAACTACTGAGATCTCGAAAGCCGCATATCAGCTGATTGAAAATGATGAAACCATTAATAATAATGTGGACTTTGTAAAGCCTTCCTTGATAGATAGGCATGGTCATTCTCCTATTTATCGTTTCTTTGTGAATGGTCAGAATCAGACAGACTATTTGGTCAGTGAAATTAAAACTCTCCTGAATGATTACTCGTTAGCTGACATTTGTGTGGTAGCTAAAGAGAAGAGGCTCATAGAAAATGCTGGACAGGCTCTTGAAAATCAAGGAATTCCGTGCGATATTCTTCAAACATCTGACGCTAATTTTGATTCCAATAAAGTGAAGCTAGTAACTATGCATTCCATAAAAGGTTTAGAGTTTAAAGTGATCTTTCTAATCGACTTGAACGAAGGAGTAATACCCAATACAAGCTTGTATGACTTGGATGACGAAGAAGCCATTGATTCAGAGGAAAGAAAACTCCTGTATGTCGGAATGACGAGAGCTAATGAGTTATTATATATGTCTTCAGTGAAAAGACCTTCTAAGTTTATCAAAGAGATCGACTTCGAATATTTAAGGATGAAACGAGATTCACGGATAAGGCCTTTCCAGTCCATTACTATTCAAGATTATCAGCTTAAAAATGAAATAATTGATGTAAAC
The DNA here is from genome assembly GCA_934234185.1 of uncultured Psychrobacillus sp. Classification (GTDB taxonomy): domain Bacteria; phylum Bacillota; class Bacilli; order Bacillales_A; family Planococcaceae; genus Psychrobacillus. The sequence goes on from CAKQHO010000080.1 coordinate 14,169, forward strand.
GCGAAAGAAGAGGTAGTGCGTCAGTGGATGCTTCGAGAGCTTACGAAAACGTATGGATATCCTTTAGAACTTTTAGAGCTGGAGTTTCCAGTTCAGCAATTTTCTAAAAAAGGCTATGTTGATATAGCTGTAAACATTTATGCTAACGAAGAAGCTCTTCCTTACATTTTCGTGGAAGTAAAGCAATTTGGTAATGGTATTGGGGATGCAGCAGAGCAACTAAAATCCTATTTAGATGCAGATTCTAGAGCGAGATATGGTGTAGTTACAGATGGTATCAGTCTTTTATGTTTAGATCGCAATGGAGAGATATTAAACGATATACCTAGATGTCAGCCGCAGTTTCTTCCGGACACGAAGGATACGAGACATTATATCAACTTAAAAAATAATAAGAAGTATAAAATAGTTACTGAAATAGATAATGAGGAAGCAGTTGAGTTTGTGGATATAGACTCGGAGCTGTATGTCACCTACGAGGCAAAAGTGAGGGTGCCACTAATAGGTAATGTGGCAGCAGGAGTTCCTATTTCAGTACAAGTTGAATATGATAACTATCTCACGCTTCCAAAGGATTGGCTCATTTTAGAGGATAACTCCTTTGCACTCATCGTAACTGGAGACAGCATGATAGGAGCCGGAATCGATAGAGGCGACATGGTAATTGTAAATCGTCAACAAGCTGCTTCAAATGGAGACATAGTGATTGCAATTATTGGAGAAGAAGCTACCATGAAAAAGTTTATGCCCATGGGGGATTCTATTCTGCTAATTTCAGAGAATGAAAAATATGAACCAATCCAAATGAAAAAAGAAGATGTTTTAATTAATGGAAAAGTCATTGGTATATTAAAGCAAAAATCATAAGTCGAAGATAAGTCTTCGGCTCTTTAAAAGAACAAGAAAGTATATACTTCTATAAATTTTTGTCCAGCTCCATCCCCTTACCCCTCGAGGGTCAACAGGATGGTAGTCAGGAAAACGTTGTTACACGATGTGACATTCTTAGTTTTCCTTCCGTGTTTACGTCTCCCACTTGCTTGTGGGGGCAGACATAGGCGCTTGCGCTTTTCTTAGTGAAAGAAATAATACATTTTTTAAAACCATGAGCCCAGTGTGAGGGCACTGAAAAAGTCCATTAATATTTGAAGAGAGTATGTGGAGAAAGAAGCTTTCACATACTCGCTTTTTATATCGTTGATTTCCATTACGGCGGACGCTTTTCGCGGGCACGGCTCCAGCCTTCTC
>CAKQHO010000081.1 GCA_934234185.1 uncultured Psychrobacillus sp.
AGTGGACTTATTTTTAAAAAATAAATGACAAAAGGCATCGAGAGTCAGTCTCTCGATGCCTTTTGTCGACAATCTGAAGCCAGTTTAAACAAACTGGCTTTTTTAAATACCTTTTAATATTTCCATTGATTCGATCACACTCTCCAGGAAATCAGGAATTTCGTTCATGTTATCTTCATTTATCTTTGGTTGGAAAATTACTTCTATCGTGTTTATATAGGGGCTTTCCTCTCCATAAATAAAGCTAAGTGTTTGGGTAATGTGTACATCATTTTCCCATATTCCATTTAAGGCTTGCTCTACCTTGCTGCATTGCTCCGGAATATCCGCCACCTTCATGTGAATGCGCAAAATTAATGTACATCCTATATCTTTTCCCGAAAGATCTAGTATTTCTCCGGCCAAGTCTTCTAATCCAGCCCGCAATATTAGCTGACCAAACAAATCAGCCTGCTTCCCCAAAGCAAATTGAAGCATCAACTCTCTACTAATACTTGCAAAGTCCATAGTATCTGTACGATTTAAGATGGTCACTCTTCCTTCTAGGTTATCTAAATCATAAAGCTGATTTTCAAAAGCTACTTTTAGGTTTTCAAAAATGGTCGGATCGTACATCTTTTCATCCCCTTTCTTAAGAAGGTAATAATGTCATGACGGAAAAAAAGTAAATAATCGAGCCAGCCAACACAAACACATGCCAAACTGCATGATGATAGGTAAAGCCCCTCCAAACATAAAATATTGCTCCGAAAGTGTAAAGAAGCCCTCCTATTACAAGAAGCACCAAGCCTTCCGTTGGCATATTATTCAGCAAAGGTTTCCAGGCAAACACTAATAGCCAGCCCATTGCCACGTATAATATAGTGGAGGTATGTAAAAATCTTTTAACAAAAAACGATTTAAATACAGTACCCGCTATCGCTAATCCCCATACAATGCCGAAGAGAGTCCATCCTAACGTTCCTTTGATCACTAAAAATAATAGTGGCGTATAGCTTCCTGCAATGAAAAAATAAATGGACGAATGATCCATTATCTCAAAAAAATCCTTTACCTTACCGGCTGGAAAAGCATGTACAAGTGTAGACGAAGTATATAAAAGTACCATTGTCACACCAAACAATGTAAAGCTAACCACATGCCATGCGTTCCCCTTTGTAACAGAGGCAACAATCAGAATCACAAGTGCAGCCACACTTAGCAAGGCCCCTATGCCGTGTATGATTGCATTTGCTATTTCTTCACGCTTTGAAAATATATGTGTATTGCTCATTCATTTCATCTCCATAAATATTTTTCTCTTTCTATCCTACCACCATAGAGAAAGAAAGTCCGAATTAGGAGTGCTATAATAACCATATAATTTGTTAAACAAGGGGGGTTCATACATGTGCTTAGTAAACTTTCAGTATAGTCAGCATCCTGTTTATTCATTAATAGTTGCGGCAAATAGAGATGAGTTCTATGATCGACCAACTGCTCCAGCTCATTTTTGGAGTGATTTCCCACTGGTCCTGGCCGGTAGAGATTTACTTCAAATGGGAACATGGCTGGGAATTTCAAAAAATGGTCGCTTTGCTGCATTAACTAATTATCGAGACCCTACACAGAAAGATGGGAAGTACTCAAGAGGGAATATTGTAAAGGATTTTCTAATTTCCAATGAAAGACCCTCTGATTATATTGACCAGCTTTCTAAGAATCATGATAGCTACGGAGGCTTTAATATTCTCTTAGCTAATGATCAACAATTTTTTCATTATAATAATATGTTAGATGAGAAAAACGAAATTCCACCAGGTACCCATAGCTTAAGCAACCATACCTTAAACACCCCTTGGCCTAAAGCACAGCGTGGAAAAAAAGAATTGAATGAGTACTTGCAAACCCACCCTTCTCATGTATGTCCGAAGGAAATATTCAACATATTAGCAAATGAAGAAGTTGCGGAAGATCAATTTCTTCCTTCTACAGGAGTAGATTTGGAACTGGAGCGGGCACTCTCTCCCTTATTTATTAAAACACCTCATTACGGTACTCGCAGCTCTACTGTGTTAATGGTAGACCGAGAAAAGAACGTTCAGTTTATAGAGCGTAGCTACCGAAATGGACGCTTTCTTTCTGAATGTCAGTATACATTTAAAATTAAATAATAGTCTTCACTAGACATTTACAAATTTATAGGCTATACTTACGTTAATAGTTAAATGCTTCACTAGAAACATGAATTCACGTATTATAAAAAGTGATCGTGCGTCTTATCGGTACTTTTTCTAATATGTGAATTTTTTTATCTTTTAGAAGGTTTCTATTATTAAAAATTTTTGGAGGTTTTTTACATGACACAAGGTACAGTAAAATGGTTTAACGCAGAAAAAGGTTTTGGATTTATCGAGGTTGAAGGCGGAAGCGACGTATTCGCTCATTTCTCTGCTATTCAAGGAGAAGGATTCAAATCTCTAGAAGAAGGTCAAAAAGTTGAATTCGACATCGAAGAAGGCAACCGTGGACCACAAGCAGTTAATATCGTAAAACTATAATTTATGATAGAGCCGTACATTGGGAGTTTCCTAATGTACGGCTTTTTTTATGTAGAAATTGTGCGGGATTACCAGCTATCCCTCTATCACAGATGTGACCATATGCTTGGAATCCCATTCTCCCATGGAAAAACGGCTGATTGGATATTTTTTTGGATTGAGCATTTGATCAATTTCTACCGCTTCCTTCCCTTCTCTATGTAATTTCTTTACCTGCTCTCGGAAGTCGCTTAAGAATTCTAGTTTCCTTTGTAGCTTTTGTCTCCCACTATTTAAATAGCCTGCATGACTACAAATAACATCGCTAAAATCGTAAGTAAGTATGTGCTCTAGTGACTCGATAATCGTCGGTATACTTTCCTCCCGAAGGATAACCTTTGTTCTTTCAAGACAATATAAATCCCCCGTAAATAATTGACCTGTCTCGTTATTTAAAAATGCTTTATGGTCTGCAGCATGGCCTGGTGTATGAATGACATCCCATACTGCCGATTTGGACGTAAATGTTTTTTGAAGGGGCGCAGCTCGAAATGCCGGACGATTTCCCCAAAATAATTTTCGATAAAGAGGATACTCTGCTTTCTTTTGGCAGGAAACAATTTTCTCCTCCCCCATATAAATTGGCAAACCCTTATTTTCCATATAGGAAGCATTTCCACTATGGTCTTCATGATGATGTGTTAGCACAACCTGCTCTATATCTCTTGAATCCAGAAAATCCTTAAACTCCTTACGAATGGAATATGCTCCTGTGTCTATGAGTACCCCATCTACCACAAAGCTATGGACATTTAACCGCACTTTCTGAAAAGCTACATGTCCATTAACCATACGCACACCATTTTTCTCACTTAGCTCTAGCTTTTTCTTGAATATCAAGACTTTCTCTCCCCATTCATCCTTTTGTATCCATTATATCTAACTGTATGGAAATAAAAAGTTATTTAAATATCTTATTCTTTATTTGAGAAAATCCAACCTTACAGTTCAACCTGGATTTTATACATGCTTTCTTTCCCCTTTTCATCAGTCAAAAGGTTCTTGTTAACTAAAAATAAAAGACTCCTCCCATCTCTCTGTGTACAATAGATAGAAGGAAGACAATAAATCAGAAGGGATGGGATAGTAGATGAAAAGTAGCTTTCTAGTTGAAAAATCAGGAGATTGTATGTGGTAAACACCGGAATCTAGGACAATAAGGTTAAGGGAATGAAAATCAGAAGTAAGGTTAAAGGGGGAGTATAATGGGATATTTATTAGTTTTTTTAGGAGCCGCAATTCCTTGGCTTGAATTAGCACTTGTTATACCAGTTGGAATAATTGGAGGTTTAAATCCATTTTGGGTTGTTGTAACTGGCTTTATAGGGAATATGTTGACTGTTATTTTACTCGTGATTGGATACGATAAATTAAAGAATTGGCTTGCTAATAGAAAAGATGGAAAAGAAAAGGCGGAATCTAAGCGGAGTGAACGGGCAAAGCACCTTTGGAATAAGTACGGACTTCCTGGAATGTTAATGCTTGGACCTATTCTTATCGGCTCCCATATCGCTGCCTTTATTGGGATGACTTTAGGAGCTACAAAGAAAAGTACCTTAGTTTGGTCTACTATCAGCATCTTTGCATGGGCACTTGCATTTGGAATTGTTACGGCACTAGGCTTTGATATTTTTGTACGTTCTTAAACTAGTTCTAACCGAATTGATCGATATTGGTACATACACTACCAATTTGGTACTAGGTTTTAATGCTGAAAGATTGTCCTTCTCTGTATAAGATGAAGACATGTTAGGGATGTTTTATTTTCTTATAATAAAAACTTCCCCCAAAGGGGAAGTTTTTTATTGATTAATATATAGTTCAAAAACGTCTGCAAAATCTTTCTTTACATATTTGTCCTGTTGCTCAATCATCCAGTCTGTTGCAAACTTTGCAATCGATTCAAAAGATGCTGCTGGTGTAACTTCTTTGCTCTCGATCTTTCCTACAGACTGTGCAGCATAGCCTAAACTATTTTGTACAATTTCAAATTTCTTTTTGTTTTCCTTCATTTCTACAGAAATTGCATGAATAACTTTGTACAGGTCTTTTATTTCGTTTGTAAATTTCTTATGAATATCAATCGACAATGGTACATTCCCGATAGTAAATTTAATTTCCATATCTAAATCGATTGTACCTGCTGTTTCCAAGGCTACCTCTGTAATTGGGTGATATGCATAATCATATCTACGCAGTAATCGCTTTTTACTAATGGCATTATCTCCATCTACATGGATTAGTGCTTTATTTGTAAAACAGTATTCGTCGGCCTTTGTTTTAATCAGAAAATAAATAACCTCTCCTGTTTCATGCATAACAAAGTCGTCTGCTTCTGTCTTATCAAAATCAGTTTTAGGAACTACTACTCCAATATCGGAAATGCCTAATGCATCTGATGCTAATTTTTTTAACATGTGAATCCTCCTTTAGCTTTCCTCTACATCATAGTTTATTTGCTAGGCATAAGGGAAGTGGTAAATATAGTGAATTTTTGATAAGATGTATCTCTACATAGATGGAAAGGAATGTGATAAATGAAAAGGATTGTTAGAGGTTGTACAATGGCCATGTTAATAGCTTTAACGATGGTAGCATGTAGCCCAAATGAGTCTGCAGAGAAGGACGAGCCCGTATCAGACGGCATTATGAAGGATGTTACCGAGAAATACCTGTCTACAGTAGATGTAAAATATGCTTACGAATTCACCAAAAGCTTAAGTGAATATAAAACAAATGAAAAGCTTGGCTACCGTACTGCCGGTTCAGAAGCAGAACATAAGACAGGAGAAAAAATTGGCCAAGAGATGGAACAAATCGGACTATCTGAAGTAACAAAAGATGAATTTACGTTAGATTCTTGGACTTTTGAAAAAGCTGATTTAACCTTCACTGATATAAACGGTCAAGAGCATTTAGCTGTCTTAGGTGGCTATCAGGTAAATTTCGACACTGGTGGAGAAAAAGAGTTTGAAATTATATATGGCGGAAAAGCTACCGCAAAAGATTTAGAGGGTCTTGACCTGGATGGAAAGCTTGTCCTAATCGATATTAACCAGCGAGAAGAATGGTGGATTAATTATCCAGCCTATCAAGCAAAGCTACATGGAGCAGCTGGAGTTATTGCAGTTCAGGAAGCAGGCTACGGAGAAGTTGATCCTGATGCACTGAATACACAGGACATATGTGGTCCAGACGACGCTCCTGCCTTTTCTATGTCTCAGACAGATGCAAACAATCTAAAGGCCGCATTGGAGAACAGTGAAAATGGCGTCATGACTGTGAAGTTTGATGCAAAGTCTACGGTAGAAATGAATGGAACAGCCTATAATTATTATGGAAAAATAATAGGAAAAGATCCTGAATCGTATATTATTTTATCTGCTCACTATGACTCCTACTTTGACGGCTTCCAGGATGACAATGCTGCCATCGGAATGTTACTAGGAGTTGCAAAAGGATTAATTGATAGCGGCTACCAGCCTGAAAAGACAATTATATTTAATGCACTTGCTGCTGAGGAATGGGGAGTATCTAACTCACGCTACGACTGGTCTACAGGTGCATACAATCAAATCTTTAACATTCACCCTGAATGGGTTGGAAAAGCATTTGCAAATATGAACTTTGAAATGCCGGCCTATGAACATACCTCACAGGATGAAATACGTACAGTTTATGAGTTAAATAACTTCATCACAGAGTTCACTAAAACAGTCCCTTCTGTAGAAGGTGTGTACGAGGATGGAGTCTCAGTCGTTTCACCGTTAAGAACATGGTCTGATGATTTTTCGTTTAGCATTGCGGGTGTACCCGCCTTACGAAATGATTTCCAGGACAGCGAATTCATGCATACACACTATCATTCTCAATTTGATAATGAAGAAGTATATAATGAAAACGCCTTTAAGTTTCATTTGTATCAGTATGGTCTACTTACCATGCACTATGATCGAACAGCAGTTGTACCTTTAGACTTCACCAAACGTTTGGAGGCTTTGAAGGAGAAAATTGACAAAGATGCCTTTGCAATTGCAGACATATCTACAGAAGCCTTATTGGATGAAATTGATACTACTATTAAGGCTGCAACAGAAGTAAATAAAAACGTAAAGCAAATAAACGATGATTACTTAGCTGCTCTTTTAGAGGAAGATCACGCCACTGCGAAAAAACTATATAACGGAAGCCGCAAGCTAAACAGTGGGCTGCTTGAAGCATTCAAGCATGCGGAGGATCAGTTTACTCGTTTAACCTGGGAGGATGCTAACATTTTCCCTCATGAGCATGCACAAAATAACATACTAAATCTCCAAGCAGCCATCGAGGCCTTAGAGAAAGGGGATATTGCCACTCCCCTAGATGAATATCTATGGGCTATTGATAACAACTGGTATGCATACGACTTTGATAAAGAAGTATTCGACTATTTTACTGATTATGTACTAGAGGCATCACCTGAAAAGCTTACTTGGGGAGAAGGAAGAATAATGGGTCATGAAGACCTTTATGATTTAATTCATTCCTTAAAAGAAAAGCGTAGCGGAGAAGAAACTGATGTAACAGAGGAAATTACACAGCTGAACAAAGTATTAGAAAACCAAAAATCCTTATTAAAATCCTCTATGGACCGTGAAATAGCCGGATTAAATGAACTAACAAGATTATTGGAAAGACATAAATAAGAATAGCTCAAGTTCCTATGTTTGCCCAACAAGCAAATGGGAATGCTTATTAAAAATAAAGCAGGTGAAGATATGCATTCTTCACCTGCTTTTGTATGTAAAACTAATTTTTATCAGCGGATTTCTCTAATAATCTTTCCTTCTAAAAAAGCTTGGATATTCTCTAAAGCTTCTTGGAAATATACCTTGTAATTTCCTTCTGTCACATATCCTAAATGTGGTGTAGCCAAAATGTTCGGAAGCGTTCTAAAGCGATGATCCTTCGGTAATGGTTCTATATCGAATACGTCTATTCCTGCGCCAGCAATCCAATCATTCTCCAAGGCACATAATAGAGCCTCTTGATCCACAATAGCAGCTCGTGACGTATTTATTAAGTACGCATTTGCTTTCATTAGCTGAAGCTCTTCTTTTCCAATCAAACCTCTTGTTCGGTCACTAAGCACCAGATGGATGGATATGAAATCACTTGTAAGCAAGAGCTCATTTTTAGAAGCTGCAAGTTCAACTCCATTTTTTTCTGCTTGCTCCTTAGTCAGGTTTTGACTCCAAGCAACTACCTTCATACCAAATGCTTTAGCAATGGTAGCCATTCGTCCCCCTATCTTCCCTAAGCCTAACAAGCCTATTTGCTTCCCAAATAAATCAGCTCCTACTGTTTTTTGCCAGGGACCTCCCTCTCGGAAGTTTTTATTTTCCCATGGAATACTTCTTGCTAGTCCAAGTATTAATGCCCATGCTAGCTCAGTAGGCGGCTCGGAGTTACTTCGCGTACCGCAAACAGTTATCCCCTGTTTTTTTGCAGCCTCTAAATCAATTGAAGCATTTCTCATTCCGGAAGTTATTAAAAGTCTTAAATTAGGAAGAGCTTCCAGTATAGCAGCATTGAAAGGAGTTCTTTCCCTCATAATGATCACAATTTCCGAGTCCTTTATTGCTTCTATCAGTTCTGGTCCCTCTAAATGTCTGGAAATGGAGGATACATCCATCTGTTTTTTTAGAACAGACCAATCTGCCATCGATAAAGCTACTTGTTGATAGTCATCTAAAATGACACATTTCATATATTTCCCCCCCTTATTGAAAATAATCAAAGATAATTTGTACTATTAGTAATACCGTAACTCCTCGTAATAGAGGCTGGATAAACTTTACTGGAAGCTTTCTTGCTACACGTACTCCAGTTTGTGCCCCAATGATAGCTCCAGCCATCAAAGCCAGGGTTAGTGGCCACACTATTTTACCTGTAGATATATACGTTATGGAAGCACCAAAGCAGCTTGCAAAAACACCTATTCTAGCAAGTCCAACAGCACGTATGTAAGCAATTTTCTCACTAGCGTATAGATATAACGCTAGCGTACTGCTCCCCGGCCCAAACATTCCATCATACATCCCAATCCCTAATAAAGAGGGGATCGTTTTTTTATTTAATCGAAAGGATTCCTCCCCTTCAAAATTACCTTTTCCCATAAAGGAGTTAACAAAGGCAAAGCTCAACAGTACGATTGCAATTAAAGTAAGAGTGTCTCCACTTAAAAATGAAGCGATAAGTCCTCCGAGAATCCCTCCCCCAAGACAAAAGATTAGAACAGATATTGCTTCCTTTGCAGTTATTTCTTTTTTGATAAAAATAACTAAGAAACTGGATAAGGAGCTTACTGTATTAGAAACCTTGTTTGCTCCGATAGCTGAATGAATAGGCAAACCCATCAAGAGCATCATAGGTAAACTAATCAATCCCCCTCCCCCTACCAAGGTGCCAATAATATTTCCGACTATACCAATAACAAAAAATATGATGAATTCCATTGTAAAGCCTTCTTTCCTCTACCTGTAAATTTAGAATACTCTTTAAATATCAATAAGTAAATTCAATAGAATTTATCGTTTTCCATTTGAAATACTTATCGAAATTGGCAGGAGATGAAGTATATGAAACAGAAGTTAAGAGTACGAGGAGGTTTTTAAATTGAAAAAAATAGTATTTCTTTTATCCATCTTCTTCCTATATAGCTGTTCCGACATGAAAGAAAGTATAGAAGAAACAGAAGGGGTTGCAGAGGTTATTGCAACTAATCTAAACATTCCGTGGGATATCAACAAACATGAGGACATTTTTATCATCTCCGAGCGTATTGGAAGAATTGCAGTGATAGAAGGAGAAAATATTGTCTATGAAGAGGTGAAGCTTTCGGATAAACTTTCGAAAGCAGCTGAGGCTGGTTTGCTTGGATTTGTTTTAAAGCCAGATTTCAATCAAACACAAGAAGCTTATGCCTACTACACCTTTGAGGAAGACGCAACTTCCTATAATCGGATAGTAACACTTAAAAGAGAATTCGGGAGTTGGAGAGAGATTGATATTCATTTAGATAAAGTCCAAACCGGCAATATTCATCACGGAGGCAGATTAGAAATCAGTCCCGAAGGAGTGCTCTTCGCTACCATTGGAGATGCTGGCAACCCAGAGCTTGCTCAGGATCCAAAATCATTAAATGGAAAACTGGTATATATGACAGACAACAGTTCCTTTGAAATATATTCACTAGGTCATCGAAACCCGCAAGGTCTTGCATGGCATGATGGTTTACTTTATGAAGCTGAGCACGGTCAATCTGCAAATGACGAAATTAACCTAATTGAGCAAGGTGCTAACTACGGGTATCCTTTGATTGAGGGGGAAGAGATACAAGATGGATTAGAAGCTCCTCTTCTTACTACAGGGAGCAAAGAAACATGGGCACCATCGGGAATCACCTTTCACAAAGGAAAGCTCTATGTGGCCACATTACGAGGGGAAGCTATTAAAGTAATTAACGTAGAAACGAAAGAAGTAGAAGAATCCATTACTGGCTTTGGACGGGTGAGAGATGTTTTTTCTGATGGAGATTCTCTTTATTTTATTACTAACAATACGGACGGCAGAGGAAATCCTGGGGAAAACGATGACAAATTATACCGCTTAAAGGATAAAAACTGATGTGGTCGCTCACATCAGTTTAAATTTTCCTTTTATAACGGAGAGATATGGCATTGCTATCCTCTTCACTTTCATAGGTTTGCTGCTCCCCTACGAGGGTGAATCCACGTGCCTCATAAAAGGGAATACCAAGCTGATTTTCCTTTGCGACAGAAACCCATTGCTCTGTTGCTCCATATTTATTCTTTTGGACATTAGTAATATATTGTAAAAGCTTGGTCCCAATTCCTTGATTGCGTTTATGGGGGTCCAAGTATAAAACATATACCTCCGCAACTGTATCATCATACACCCCGCCACCAATAGCACCGACAATTTGATTATCCTGAACAGCAACAAAGTAACCATTCCAGTCCTTGTTTGTTTCTCCTATTTCTTTTCTAATTCTTTCAACTGTGTAAAACTTTTCAATGACCTTTTCTATGTACGCTTTAGAATAAATATTCTTATAGGTGTTCCATTGCCCTGCTATACAGACATCTGCTATCCCTTGTTCATCGCCAGGCAATGCTTTCCTAACAATAATGTCGTTTATATTCATTACCATTGAAAGCTGGAGACCTTTTTCTCCTATGTATCGTCTACCTTCATCCACAAAGCCTGTTGATAAATAGACAGCCTGGGCAGCTTTGTTGGCTTCATTCACCCCAAGTACCACTTGCTCAACAGATGGGTATAACCGTTTAGCTAGCTCTGGTAACAGCTTTAATGATGCTTTTGCAATTCCTTTCCCTTGAAAGTTCGGCTGTATGGAGTACCCTCTTAACAACAAGCTCTGCTGTTTATCTGTATAGCGAAATTTATCATCCCCACTATCTAGTATAAAGAAGCCTGCCACCTCATGCCCTGCTACTATTACTATAGGTGTATAAGTAGGATTAGACCTGCATCTGTCTAACAATTCAACTGGAAGTCCTGTATATGTTGACTGTTCTTCGGGAAGCTGGTAATCTAGTGCCTTTTTATACTTTTCATGATACCTTTCAAGTGCAATCATTCCTTCCCCTCCTTTATATTTAATATATCATAAAATTCTTGCTACACTAGAGCTAGCTAGGAGGAAAAGAAAAGATGAAAATAGCAATTATAGGTGGAGGTATCGGTGGTCTCTGTACAGCCGTTACCCTACAAGCCCTTGGATTTGATATAAAAGTTTACGAAGCAGCCACCGATTTTCGACCAGTCGGTGCAGGTATTGGGATAGGTTCAAATGCTATGCAAGCACTGATGGAAATAGGAGTAGGTGATGATATAGCCAAAAACGGTCACATTTTACAAAGGCAGGTTTTCCTAAATCAAAATGGGAAAGAGCTTAACTCTATTCCTTTTTCAAAATTAAAGGAGCTTTTTGGACAAGAAAATATCACCATACATCGTGGAGACCTTCATGCAGCTTTCTATCACCTGCTTCAGCCACATACTATACATCTTCAAAAAAGATGTAGTTCTTTCATACAAGAGAAGAATAAGGTCGTCGTTCATTTCCAGGATCAAACTCAAATAGAAGCAGATATTCTCATTGCAGCGGATGGAATTCATTCTCCGATTCGCCAACAATTAGTCCCTAACTCTCTTCCAAGATATGCTGGATATACTTGCTGGAGAGGGATAACTGAGAACAAAGGACGAGTCGATACCACTACCTCTACAGAGCTATGGTCTACAAAGGGCCGTTTTGGAATGGCACCCATGAAGGATGGAAATGTTTATTGGTTTGCTTGTGTAAACAGCAAAAAAGATAATCCTCTATATAAGGATTTAGTTTCAGAGGACATTGCAAGGCTATTCACTCATCTTCCTAAGTCTATACCAGATATTATTCGAACTACTGAACCATCACAAATATTACATCATGACATTTACGATATTAACCCACTTAAGAAGTTTGTGTACGGGAGAGTAGCACTTTTAGGAGATGCAGCACACGCAACTACTCCAAACATGGGGCAAGGAGCCGGACAAGCAATTGAGGATGCAATTGTTTTAGCAAAAGCCTTTCAGCAAAACCTCGAGTGGGTGGCTGCACTTCAGTCATACGAGCAGCAGCGCCTTAGTAGAACCACCAAGGTCATCAACCTTTCTCGACAGATAGGGGCAATAGCGCAGATTCAATTTTCACCTTTGGCAGCCATGAGAGACTTTCTATTTCCCTTTATTCCTTCCCCTATGCTCCTGTGGAGATTAAAATTTCTTTACGATATAAAATAAAAGAAGTGCCTGTTATCTGGCACTTCCGTTTATGAAAACTGTAAGCCTGATTCATCGATCACATCAAGATGCTTCGGAACTTTTAAGTGGATATATATTGTGTCCCAGAAGTAGTACTGATGATAATCGCTTATAAATTCATCACTAGATAAATCAGCCTTCAGGTAATGAATCTCCCTCTTTGCTTCTAACTCATTGCTCAGTGATAAAACTTCCCCATCCCAATTAATTTGTAAGTGACTTGGGCCTGCTTTAATTCCATTGAAAACATAATTTGCCCGATAGACATTGCCCTCTACAACCGAAGTTTCTGAATCAATCCATTCAACCCATACCTTCGCTCGTATACCTAAACTAGAAGTTAAAATTAACTTCTCTCCGACTACATCATATGATAAAGTATCCACTAGCATATGGTCTAAATTTTCTACCTTGCCTTCTTGAAATGCATTCTCCAATTCCATGTTCTCCTCATAAAGTGCTTCTACCTCTTTTTCGGAAAGAACTGTCTCCCCTTTACTAGGCAATAGTACAAAGATAATGACGGATCCAATAAGAAGTAGTACATATAAAAAGATAAATCCTTTACTACCCCTCATATTTAGCGTTGGCATTCTTTTGAAAGCTCTAAATATAAATCCAGATAAAATAATACAAGCGGATAATATGATAATTGGTATAATGGCAGTTATACTCATGATCGAACCTCCAAGCTTTTATATACAATTCCTGCAATCGATAAGAGAACAAGGGAAGTAACTATCAGTTTGCAGATTAGGAGCAAATCGGAGGAATCTAACAATATTGTTTTCATTATCTCCTGCCCAGTAAATGTGAATAGTGATGTCAATATTGCGACAGGTAAAACTAGCTTAAACAATTTGGAGTACTGGACAAGTGTGCCAGCAAGATAACCTGCAGCTGAAGCTAGCCAAATATAAAAGGAAAACACAAGAATAGTCAGCATTGCTTGTAATGGATCTTCTAATATACTACTACTCCTCACAACCTCCATTCCCTTGAGATGAAGGAAAACATAAAGAGGGTAATAGGACAAATAAGTTGTTACACCTGCAAAAAAGCTAAGAATTAAAAGCATAATCCCATTTGATATATTACTGCTCGTCAGTGTTCCAACAAAGCTTGCATCATCCAATCTATATCCTTTTGATGGTAGTAGATAGCCCACAATTATAGACCATACAATCATAAGTATAAGAACCAAGTCTAAGGAATAAGTATATACATCCAAGAAACCATTAGTACTCATGCTCATTCCCATGCTGGAGAGAAAAATTCCTATTATTTGTATTACAATCATGGAAACTATTGCAGAGAGAGTTACTTGTAATTTAAAAGATACCTGTGCTCTTACTACATTCCACATACTACTATTATTCAAAAACATCATCTATTTCCCCCTTGGCTTCCTCTGTCACATATCTGCACAGGTTGCTTACACTTACAGGCTTGATCGTTATGCCATGAGGAACGACCTCCGTAAAAGAAGTTTTTACTATTACAGTTTGATAATGCTCGTTCTCCCTTTTGGAATAAATAACTTCCTTGTCCTCCATCCAGCTATTTACTAAATCTATAGGACCTGTACCAGATATTGCATACTCTCGTAAATCTTCTACGGACTTGTGAAAATAAATTTTCCCTTTATCAATTAGCAAGATATCCTCTAGAATGTTCTCTATCTCAGCAAGATGATGACTAGAAATTAATATAGTACGAGGATGCGCTATATAATCCTTTAATAGAGCCCTGTAAAAATCAGCACGAACCGCTTCATCCATCCCATTAGTTGGCTCATCAAAGATAGTAAGCTCACACCTAGTTGATAAACCAAATATCATATTAAAGGCAGCCCTTTTGCCCTTAGACAATTTTGAATGCCGCTGCTTAGGATCCAATTGAAAATAGACAAAAAGCTTATTTGCAATCTCACTATCCCACTTTTTATAAAAGGATGGAGCAATGTCTAAGATTTGCTTTAAATTAATAGAATCTGGGAATGTCATCCCATCATCAATGAGAATGCTATTAGCTGAAACAAGCAAGCTATTAAAAGGATTTTCCGAAAAAACTCTAACTTCCCCAGATGTCGGTTTAATAAAACCAGATAAGATTTTTAAGAGAGTTGTTTTTCCCGCTCCGTTTCGACCAATTACACCAGTAATACTTGGAGTACCAATAGCTAAATCGACATCTTCTAGAACAAGATCGCCTCTATACTTTTTCTTTAAGTTTTTACATTCAATTATGTTCTCCATTACTCCACCCCCTTCTTTTTCAATTCCCTAATAAGTTCTATTAACTGTTCCTCAGTCACTAATAACCTCTGTGCCTCTCTGACTAGCTCCTCAGCTAAGCTAGTCAACGTCTCATTTTTACGTTTATCCAGAATCATTGCTTTCGCCTCTGGTGTAACGAACATCCCTAGTCCCCTTTTCTTGTATAAAGTTTTTTCTTCTACTAACAGCGTCAATCCTTTTGCAGCAGTTGCTGGATTAATATTAAATAACTCCGCCAATTGATACTGTGAATACACTTTGTTATCTTGAGTAAAACGGTCTGCTATTATCTCATTTTCAATCCATTCTGCAATCTGTATGTATATAGGTTTGGAGCTATCCATAAGTAACATTTTGTTTTTGATTCTCCTTCCCTAAAGAAAATTGGTACATTAGTGCAGTAATGTACTATAATTTATTATATCCATAAAGTTGTAAAAAAACCACTATTATTTAATAGTGGTTTCATACTGTAGACAAACCCCAGAAATTTCGGAGTTTGCCTACAGTCTTTTTTCTTTTAAAATAGAAGTAACCCGAAAAGAGTTGATTTCCGCTACGAACGGACGCTTTCCGCGGGCACGGCCTCAGCCGCTTCCCTCGCTGCGCTCAGT
>CAKQHO010000082.1 GCA_934234185.1 uncultured Psychrobacillus sp.
CGGCGAGGAGGCAGCTCCTCAGCCACCACAGCCGTTACCCATTTGACCTCGAGGGGCAAGGCGCTGAAGCTGGACAATAAGAAAAGCGCAAGCGCCTGTCTCTGCCCCGACAAGCAAATGGGGAGCGGCGAGGAGGCAGCTCCTCAGCCACCACAGCCGTTACCCATTTGACCTCGAGGGGCAAGGCGCTGAAGCTGGACAAAAAGAAAAGCGCAAGCGCCTGTCTCTGCCCCGACAAGCAATGGGGAGCGGTGAGGAGGCATTCTCTTGAAGTCTTCAAATTGGATACCATGCGTAACATTTCATACAAAAACACCTGCGAATTACTTTTTCGCAGGTGTTTTTTTTATAAATAAAATTCCAACTATAAGTACTGCACTTAAAAAGATAGAGGCTGCAGAAATTAGTAGCTCATTAAACATGTGACGGTAGGCGATCCCTACAAATGCCCATATAAAAACAAGAACTAATGCACGATCATGGAAATGATAGCGGAAATGAAGTGCGACAGCTGTGGCGATTGTTAGAAAAATGACTACCCAAAGAGAGTTAGTAATACCAAACCCGCTAAACTCATAATAAGTCAATACATAATCAAGATTTGCAAAGTTTGCTACAAAAATCCATCCTAAATAAATGGATATTGGCAGCCTTCTTCTCCAATTGGTCTCTTCCACGGAATAAGTTAGATACAGTAAGAATAGGGACCAAAGAAGAGCAATATTTGTAATTAAAGAATAACTAAACTTTTCATAATGCCATAAAAAAATCCAAGCGATATTAAGCCCACAGGTTGCAAGAAATAAGATAACTCTAGTTGATGAAATCTTTACATTGCTTCGATACTCTTTTATGATGTTCCATATCCAAAAGGCCAAGAATATGTATATAAGTATCCATATAGTAAATACATAGCTAGCAGGAGTGAATAAAGCAGGAATTCTAGCAGAGATAGCCCCAGTAGTTTGCTCATTTATAGGAAGCGTGTTGGCTAAAATATTAACCACTAGGACAGAAATATAGCTAAGTATCAAAAGGATTATTTTGATCATTCGATCCCCTCCTTCTATCTAATAAGTATACAGTTGAAACTTAAGAACCACAAATTCAATTATGGAAATAATGTGACAAAAAAATGAATAATTGAATGGTTAAAACAGTGTTATAATAGATTCTGTTAAGAGTTTTTATAATAGGGGGAATATTTTGATGATAAAGCAAAACTATTCAGATATATGGGATCTTGAGTGTTTTTATCCTGGCGGAAGTAAGTCACCAGAGCTACGAGCCCATTTAGATCATGTGAAAGAAAAGCTAGTGGTTTTCGAGGAAAAAGTAGAAGGTATAAAAGTCACTTCAGCCGATGACGCTAAAAATATTCGAGATATTATTGAAGAACTTAAAGAGGTTGCCACAAATTTATCTCAAGCAAGTGCCGTAATTAGTTGTTATTTAGCACAAGATACTACAGATAAGCAAGCAGTTTTGTTACAGGGAGAGACTAGTACATTGTATGCTAGAGTTTCATCTCTAATGCTTGTTATTCAACAATCCTTTAGTAAAACGGAAGATGCGATATGGGAACAACTGCTTCAATCAGATGAGCTTTCATCTTTTACTTTCGTTTTAAATGAATGGAGAGAGAAAGCAAAAAAAGCGTTATCTGAAAAAGAAGAAAGCCTTATAACAAAATTAGAGGTAGATGGTTATCATGCATGGGGTCAGTTCTACAATATGCTTGTAGGTGATATGAGGATCAAGGTAACCATTGATGGAGAAGAGAAAATATTATCTGTAGGACAAGCTAATAATCTAAGCTCCCATTCAAACAGTCAGGTAAGGAAGGAAACATTTGAAATTTTAGAAGATGCTTGGGCAGAGAAGGAAGAATTTTTTGCAAAAGCTTTAAACCATTTAGCTGGTTTTAGATTGGCTACATACGAAAAGAGAGGGTGGAATTCTGTTCTTCAAGAGCCCTTAGAGATTAACCGCATGAAGCAGGAGACATTAGATGCAATGTGGGGTGCTATATCTAAAAATAAAGCTCCGTTTGTAGATTATTTGAAGCGTAAATCAGAAATGCTTGGAGAAGATGCTATGCATTGGTACAATTTAGATGCACCAATCAGCTCTTCAACTCAAACAATGGACTTTCAACATGGTGCAGAGTTTATCTTAAAGCACTTTAAAGAATTTGGTCCAAAGCTTGAGGAATTTTCAAGAAATGCCTTTGAAAACAGATGGATTGAAGCAGAGGATCGTCCAAATAAGCGACCAGGTGGTTTTTGTACAGGAATGTCTATATCTGAGGAAT
The DNA here is from genome assembly GCA_934234185.1 of uncultured Psychrobacillus sp. GTDB lineage: Bacteria > Bacillota > Bacilli > Bacillales_A > Planococcaceae > Psychrobacillus. Next base: position 2,315 of record CAKQHO010000082.1, read on the forward strand.
CACGTATATTTATGACGTATAGTGGTTCCATGTCTAATGTTTCAACTTTAGCACATGAATTAGGACATGCATTCCATTCATATGCTTTAAAACCTGTACATTGGATTAATCGTAGATACGCTATGGGAGTAGCAGAAACAGCTTCTACCTTTGCAGAGATGATTGTAGCAGATGCTGCAGTTAGAGAGGCTAATACAGAGCAAGAGAAAATTGCTCTTTTAGAGGATAAAATTCAACGTAGTGTGGCATTCTTTATGAATATACATGCTCGCTTTCTGTTTGAAACAAGCTTTTATGAGGAACGCAAAAATGGGCTTGTATCTGCTGAAAGATTAAATGAATTAATGGAACAAGCTCAACGCGAGGCATATGGAAATGCCCTTGATACTGTACATCCTCATTTCTGGGCTTCAAAGTTACATTTTTATATTACTGGAGTACCGTTTTACAATTTCCCTTATACCTTTGGATATTTATTCTCCTTAAGTATCTACGCTAAGGCTAAGAGTGAAGGAGCAGCATTCGAAGAAAAATATATTGCATTGCTACAAGATACAGCAGTAATGTCAGTAGAGGATTTGGCGATAAAACATTTAGGGGAAGATATAACACAGGAGGCTTTTTGGATTAAAGGAATAGATCTTTGTATTCAAGATGTTCAGGAATTTTTGCAATTAACAAATGCCAAAGGGTGAAATTATTGATTTATTTAGATGGAGATACATGTTATTTAAGGACTTTAACGATAAAGGACGCTTCAAGTCTTGCCAATTTAGTATATGAAAATAAGTATTATTGGTCTGTTTTTGAGCCATTACATCAAGATGAATATTATACTTCTACTGTTCAGAGAGAAAAAATTAGAGAGTCTTTAATGCTGATGCAGGAAAAAAGAGAATTTAGCTTTGGTATATTTGAACATAAGACAGACAGAATGATTGGGAGCGTTTCGTTATACAGCCTTAAACGTATGCCATTTTCAAGTGGGTTAATTGGCTATTCAGTGGACCAACAGTATATCGGAAAAGGAATAGCATCGGAAGCAGTAAAGCTAGTAAAATCATTTGGATTTGAAAATGTTCACTTAAACCGGATTGAAGCTTATGTATCCCCCAGAAATTTTGGGTCAATTAAAGTTTTGGAGAAGAATAATTTCCTTCAGGAAGGGCTTCTGCGAAAGCTTCTTTTTATCAATGGTAAATGGGAGGATCATTTTATGTATTCAGCTCTTCGTGAGGAATATATGTCCAAATAAAAGAAAGCCTGCTAATGCCAAATATTAGCAGGCTTTTTTATAAGATAAGAAGGGAAAATGTCGATTTCCCGGGAAATATTTTACTTTTTGTCTAAATTTCCATCAGTTACTAAATCTAGACGACCTGTAGTAGGGTCTATAATCATTCCATGTACAGGAACTTCTGGAATCATTAATGGGTGATTACGTATCATAGCTACACTGTTTAACACACTGTCCTTAACATCTGAAAAGCCTTCAAGCCATGTATGTACATCGACACCAGAGTATTTAAGTACATCAAAGGTTTTAGGATCTACTCCTCGTTCAATCATTGAGCCCATAACCTTTTTAGGCTCAACTGAGCTCATTCCACAATCGTAATGTCCAATTACATAAACCTCATCTGCTTGTAATGCATACACAGCTACCATTAAACTACGCATAATTCCACCAAACGGATGGTTGATAACAGCTCCAGCACTCTTAACAATTTTGATGTCACCATTTTTTATATTCATAGATTTAGGTAGTAACTCAACAAGACGAGTATCCATACAAGTTAGGATTACAATTCGCTTGTCTGGGAACTTTGTTGTTACATAAGGTTCGTAATGTTTCTCTTCTACAAAGGTTTTATTAAATTCTAATATGTCATATAAGCTTGGCATAGATTCTCCTCCTATCTACTCTATTATAAGTAAGAATTGAAGGAGCATCAAATTAGAAGAATTTATAATATATTATTTAGCCATTCTTCTCTTGCGATCATTTACGAAGAAAGACTTTCCTGTACCGATAGCTACCGATTGAAGTGGCTCTGGAGCAATATGAACTGGTACTTCTATCGTTATGCTTAACCATTCCTTCAAATCCTTCAACAGTGCTCCTCCACCTGTCAATACTACTCCGTGATCTACAATGTCACCTGATAGCTCAGGAGGGCAAATTTCTAAAGTTGCACGAATAGCTTCTAAGATTGATTCTAGAGATTCTTTTAAAACACTTTGAATTTGTGTAGAAGAAAGATTTATTATTTTAGGGAGACCAGTAACTACGTCTCTTCCTCGAACATCTAGCTGCTCTACTGCGTGTGGAACTAATGCATGCCCAATAGATGTCTTAATATTCTCAGCAGTAGGTTCTCCAATAATCACATTATATTCTTTTCTAACAAAGTTAATAATTGCTTCGTCCATTCGGTCACCAGCTGCTTTAACTGTATGTGATGCAACTACTCCGCCAAAGGATATAATTCCTACTTCGGTTGTGCCTCCACCGATATCCACAATCATACTAGCAATTGGTTCGTTGACTGGTAACCCAGCACCTATTGCGGCTGCTACTGGCTCTTCCATAAGCTGTACTTCTTTTGCACCGCTTTGTCGAACTGCATCTTGGATAGCTCTTCTTTCAACAGAGGTAGCACCTGAGGGGGTACAAACGATAACTGTTGGCTTTCTAAGTGCAGAACCAAGCTTTTTGCTAGCTTTTTGCATAATTAACTTTAATAGTTGAGTAGTTACATCAAAGTCTGCAATCACCCCATCCTTTAAAGGACGAATTACATCTATAGAAGCAGGGGTTTTCCCAATCATTTTTTTTGCTTCCATCCCAAACGCTACAATCTCATTTGTTTTATTATTTATAGCTACAACTGTAGGTTCATCTATTATTAAGCCTTTATTTTTTGTATACACTAATGTATTGGCAGTTCCTAAATCAATTCCAATATGTTGATTTGATAACATGTGTCTTCCTCCATTCATACTCACTGTCGTCATTATAATAGAAAAAACCCTTGTTGCCATTTGTAAGTTTATGGTATTTTACGTATATTTCAAAGAGATGGAGGAGATAAAGACTAAAATTAACCAAGGAACCACCTGAATAGTACCATTCTGTTATAGTTCTGAAACGTTCTTGTTATATAAATGATAGATAAAAGAGAAGAAGTTACAGGAAATATTTCCAAGTAAAAATAAAAAAGCATCGCAATTTGTATTGCGATGCTTTATATATTAGAATTTTTCAGTTGGTTTAGGATCGATACTAGTTGAATCTAGGTTATTCATTGGCATTGAGAAGTAATGCATAATAACGTAACCTATTACACCCATACCGCCTGCAAAACCAAGAACTGTTGCTAAGAATAAGCCCATTTATAAACACCTCACTAGTAAGTTTACTATTATTATAGCATATTGAAGAGAAAATGGGAAAAGAAAAAAATGCTAATGTAGGAAAACCTATTAAAATGCCCAGTTTCCATTACGGAAAATCGGTTCTTTTGTGCCATCTTCTTTAATGCCATCGATATTCATCTTATCAGAGCCAATCATAAAGTCAACATGTGTAATACTATCATTTAATCCGTTTTCTGCAAGCTCATCGCGGCTCATCTTCTTTCCGCCTTCAATACAGAAAGCATAAGCGCTACCGATTGCTAGGTGGTTTGAAGCATTTTCATCAAATAACGTGTTATAGAATAATAAATTAGAGTTCGAGATAGGAGAATCATGTGGTACTAGAGCAACCTCACCTAAATAATGAGAACCTTCATCTGTAGCGACTAGGTTTTCTAATACTTCTTGGCCTTCTTCTGCAACAACTTTTACAATTCTTCCATTTTCGAATGTAATAGTAAAGTTGTCAATAATATTTCCGCCATAGCTCAGTGGCTTGCTGCTAGCAACATAACCGTCAACACCTGTCTTCAATGGAACAGTGAACACTTCTTCGGTTGGCATATTTGCCATGAAGTCTTCTCCTTTTTCATTAGTGCTGCTTGCTCCACACCATAAATGTCCTTTAGGAAGCTCAATTGTTAAATCAGTTCCTGGTGCAGTGTAATGAAGCTTCTTATAATTCTTTTCGTTTAAATAATCCACTTTGGTATGGAGTTTAGTGTCATGCTCTTTCCATGCGTTTACTGGATTATCTAAGTCAGCTCGAACCGCTTGGAAGATTGCTTCCCATAATGCTGGTACTTGCTCTTCCTCTGGGAGTTCAGGGAATACTTTTGCAGCCCATTTTTTAGAAGGTGCAGCGATTACCGACCAACTGATTTTATCAGATTGAACATATTGGCGATATTTGCTCATTGCCTTCCCAAAAGCCTTTTGAAATGCTGCAATCTTAGATGAATCAATTCCTTTGAAAAGATCTGGAGTCTGACTCACGACACTAATAAATGCTGCACCGTTGTCTGCAAGATATTCTCTTTCCTGAACCTTCCAAGGAGGGACAAAATCAAATGATTCCTTAGGGGCCATTTCATAGCGTATACGAGATAATTCATCGTCAGATAAGTCAACATATACATTGCTTGCGCCAACTTCATAAGCTTTTCTTGTGATTAAACGAACCAATTCCAAGCTATCAGTAGAAGCAGCTATGTAAAGTGCTTGACCAGGTTGGATATTAACGCCAACCTCTACTGCTAATGACGCATACTTTTCGAGTTTAGTAGTAAATGACATGTTCATACTTCCTTTCTTTTCTATTTTTATAGTATCAGTTATGGAGAGGTATTTTCAATGGTTTATCAGACAAATCTGTCAAAATTTCTCCATACATCTTGAAATTAAATAAACGATACAAATGTTTTATATTAAAATATTCTTCAAGTTGCCGAAATAATAAACAGAAATAGAATGTGGGGGTTAATGAATTGGATAAATCTACAGTCTTTGGACTTATTATCGCCGGTATAGCTTTAATAGTGGGAATGTTGTTTAAAGGAGTAACGCCAGATGCACTACTAAATCCAGCAGCTATATTTATCATTATTTTAGGTACGATATCAGCAGTAGTTATTGCATTTCCTATGAGTGACTTAAAAAGAATTCCAAGTCTATTTGGAGTGCTAATGAAAGAGAAAAAAACTATTTCTGATGCGGAAATTATTAATTTATTTTCAAGCTGGGCAGATTTAGCACGTCGAGAAGGTTTGCTAGCACTTGAAAGCAAAATTGCTGATGTAGAGGATGCTTTCTTGAAGAATGGCTTAACACTTGCAATTGACGGTCAAAATGCAGACTACATAAGAGATGTTTTAACAGAGGAAATTGATGCTTTAGAAGATAGACATGCTGGTGGGGCTCAAATTTTTTCGCAAGCTGGAACCTATGCTCCTACTCTAGGGGTTTTAGGAGCAGTTATCGGGTTAATAGCTGCCTTAAAGGATATGAATGATATTGAAGCCTTAGGGCAAGCCATCTCTGCAGCTTTTGTGGCTACATTAATGGGGATTTTTACAGGGTATGTAATCTGGCATCCCTTCGCAAATAAACTGAAACGTAAATCGAAACTAGAAATTCGCCAAAAAACTATGATGCTTGAGGGAGTTTTATCCGTCCTTGAAGGAGATGCTCCTCGAGTGATTGAACAAAAGCTAGCTTCTTATTTATCTATGGCTGACCGCAAAAAAATATTGAACGAAAGCGGGGCGGCGGACCTTGGCAAGGAAGCATAAAAAACATAAGCATGAGGAACATACGGATGAATCTTGGCTTATACCTTATGCAGATATTCTCACTCTACTGTTAGCCTTATTTATCGTTTTATTTGCTTCAAGTACAGTGGATCAACAAAAGCTAGAGCAGATGTCTGCGGTATTTAGCCAAGTTTTTGATGGAGGATCAGCGATATTAGATAATCCAGCTCCAATTGAGTTGCCTAAATCTACTAATGATACTGGTGAAGGAAAAGAAAGTGATGCCTATATGGAAGACCAGCAAGCGCTTGCCGAGATTCAGCATAGTGTGGATGAGTATATTGCAGTAAATGAATTAGAAAAGCAATTTGCTACCAAGTTAACTGACGAGGGACTACTAGTTACGATTCGGGATAGTATTCTCTTTGACTTTGGGGAGGCAGAAGTTAAAAAGGAATATCGTCAAATTGCAGAGGATATCTCCGAGCTATTGATTTTTGATCCTCCTCGTAACGTAGTTATTACAGGACATACAGACAATATTCCAATTGCTAGTTCTGAATATGCTTCTAACTGGGAGCTAAGTGTAATGAGATCAGTTAATTTTCTGAAAATTTTAGTGAATAATAACACGGTGGATCCTTTATATTTTAGTGCTAAGGGATATGGAGAATATATGCCAGTAGCATCTAACGATACGGAAGAGGGCCGTGCCAAAAATAGAAGAGTAGAGGTTTTAATACAACCGAGAGTATTAGAGGACGGTACCTTAAACGAAGCTCCTCAATAACCAAAATTGCTAACATTACTAGTACAAACCTAATCATAGGTTTGTACTTTTTTTATAAGCAAGGATAGATATGTTACAAAAGGGTAAATGTAAAGCTAGTGCTTGACTTCTTTAAACAAAAGTTTATAATTAAAACAAAAGTTTGAAAAGGAGGTATAAATCCTTTTGGAATCAAAAGAGATAAAAATTCTTTCTTATTTACAAAAAAATCCTTATGCTTCACAGCAAGAGATTGCTGACACGCTGGGGATGTCAAGACCTGCAGTAGCTAATATAATTTCCCAGCTGATAAAAAGCGGGAAAATTATAGGTCGTGCCTATATCCTACCTGAAAATAAGGAAATTATTTGTATTGGCGGAGCAAATGTCGATCGAAAATATATTGTGAAAGACAAATTACAGATGGGTACCTCGAATCCAACTACCAGTATGCAAAGTATTGGAGGGGTTTCAAGAAACATTGCTGAGAACCTTGGTAGACTTGGTCATCCGGTACGCCTGTTAACCGTAGTTGGAAATGATATGGAGTATGAATCTATTGAAAAGGCATCCAGTCATTGGATGAATTTATTCTCGGTTGAAAAGCTTGCAGCACATCAAACTGGTACCTATTCTGCAGTTTTAGATAGAGAAGGTGAAATGTTATTTGCTCTAGCTAACATGGATATCTATGAACAATTAACGGTGGACTATATTAAAAAAAATGAGTCTCTCCTAACCAATGCAAGGCTGCTAATATTAGATATGAATTGTCCTAAAGAGGTGATAGAGTATGTTCAAGGATTGGCTAAAGGTCATCATATACCCCTAGCTATTATCCCTGTATCCTCTCCCAAGATGAATCGCATGCCTACATCTCTAGATGGGTTAGATTGGCTAATAGTTAATAAGGATGAAGTAGAGACATATTTGCAAACCAATATATCATCTATGACTACATGGGCAGCAGCAGCAGAACAACTGGTTGAGCTAGGTGTTAAGCATGTGGTAGTTACCAATGGCTCGAAGGGAGTTATTTCAGCAGGTAAAAATATAAATTCTCAACATACTCCTGCAATTATTACAGAAAATATAGTGGATGTAACAGGAGCAGGAGATGCATTTGTAGCAGGGACATTGCATGCTTGGCTAGAAGGAGCCGAATTAAATCAGGCAACTATATCTGGTATGGTAAACGCTCATAAAACATTATTATCTGCTGACACTGTAAGAACAGAGCTATCAAAGAGTACTTTAATAAAAGAATTGGAGGAATATTTATCATGAAACAATATTTAACATATTCAGAGGAAGTAAAAACAGCAATGGCGGAAGGAAAAGCAATAGTTGCCCTAGAATCTACTATTATCTCTCATGGTATGCCTTATCCACAAAATGTAGACATGGCAAGAACTGTAGAACAAATCGTAAGAGATAACGGCGCAGTTCCTGCAACAATTGCAATTATGGATGGAAAAATTAAAATTGGACTTTCAGATGAAGAGCTAGAGCTATTAGGTACTAGTAAAAATGCAAGAAAAACTTCAAGACGAGATCTTCCATACGTGGTAGCTTCTAAGGAAATTGGTGCAACCACTGTAGCAACAACGATGATTTGTGCTGAGCTAGCTGGCATTAAAATGTTTGTCACAGGAGGTATTGGCGGCGTTCACAGAGGGGCAGAAACTACAATGGATATTTCCGCAGACCTGGAGGAGCTTGCTTCTACAAATGTAGCAGTGGTATGTGCAGGAGCTAAATCAATTTTAGATATCGGTCTAACTTTGGAATACTTAGAAACAAAAGGAGTACCGGTAATTGGCTATCAAACCTCCTCTTTCCCAGCATTTTATTCTGCTACTAGTCCATTTGAGGCTAACTTCCGCTTAGATACAGAGAGTGCTGTTGCGGAAATGCTAAAGGTAAAATGGGACCTTGGGCTAAACGGTGGAGCAATCATCGCAAATCCGATTCCTACTGAATATTCGATGGATGAAAAATATATGGATGGTATCATTATGCACGCACTTCAAGAAGCAGAACAACAAGGAGTGAAAGGGAAAGATGTTACTCCATTCCTTTTAGGGAAGGTGAAGGAGCTTACAGAAGGAAAGTCTTTAGACTCTAACATTCAATTAGTATATAACAATGCTAAAGTAGGCGCACGTATAGCTGTTGAATTAAATAAGCTTGCTTAATCCTAAAAATAGCCTAAAAGGTAATATACCTTTTAGGCTATTTTTTATTTACGTAAGTTTCCTAGCTCTGAAGCGATTGCTTGCATTTCGCTTGGGCTAAATGTATCGCGCTTTTGAACCATTTCATATAAGTAAACTAAATCCTCATATTGTGTTGCATTAAAATCATCTACACGCATTGCATCTACATTAACCATACGTAGTTTTTCTTTTATTGTTTCAAGCATAAACTTAACGTTTTCTGCAGAAGGTTTTGTTAAATCCATTTTAGTACCTGCCTTTCATGCAACAAGTGTTGTCATTTAATAAGTAATAGTCACACTTTATCATTTCATGCAAAGTAAAGATTGTCAAACACTAATTAGATTTAGCAGCTTCTTTTTCCGCTTTAAGCTTTGTTTGAATCCTTTTAGTCTCAAATACTACTACTCCAGCTAATCCAACAAGTCCTATTAAGTTAGGAATAGCCATAAGAGCATTGGTAATGTCGGAGAATGTCCAAATAAGGTCTAAGGAAACCACGGAGCCTATAAAAACCATCGCTACAAAGGCTATGCGGTAAAAAATTAAATAAGTAGGGTTCTTAAATAAGTATTGAAAACATTTCTCTCCGTAATATGCCCAACCGAAAATTGTAGAGGAAGCAAAGAAAATTAAGCCTACTGCAACTATGATTGGTCCCCAGTCACCTAAAAAGTAACCAAAGGCAGCCGAAGTCAATGCATCGCCTTCCATGCTTGAATCTTTGTATTGTCCTGACATAATAATTGTTAAGCCAGTAATAGTACAAATAATGAAAGTATCCAGAAAGACCTGTGTCATAGAAACAAGTGCTTGTCTACCTGGTAAATCTGTTTTTGCAGCAGCCGCTGCTATTGGAGCCGATCCTAAACCTGCCTCGTTAGAGAATACCCCGCGAGCTACACCGTAACGAATAGCAGCACCGATAGCACCACCTGCAGCAGCTTCCGTTGAGAAGGCCATTTTAAATATAGTAGCGAATGCATCAGGAACTTCTGTTATATTCATCACTATCACTAGTAAACCAGCTATAAAGTAGAAGAGAGCCATAATAGGTACGAAAACTGCAGTTACTCTTCCTATAGATTTGATTCCACCAAGTATTACAAGCGCCGTAAAAATAGTAAGGATAAGACCTGTTATCCAAGTATCTAGACCAAAGGTAGACTTTACAGCACCAGCAACAGAGTTAGATTGAGTGCCATTTCCAATTCCGAAGGCAGCAGCTGCGCCAAATATAGCAAATAGAACGGCCAACCATTTCTGCTTTAGACCATGCTCTAAATAATACATCGGACCACCAGCCATTTGACCATTGGCATCTTTTACACGATATCTCACTGCTAAAATAGCTTCACTATATTTGGTGACCATACCAAAGAATGCCGAAAACCACATCCAAAAAACAGCACCAGGACCACCTAGCAATACGGCTGTTGCAACACCAACAATATTTCCTGTTCCTACTGTTGCAGCAAGGGCTGTAGTTAACGCTTGGAATTGTGTAATATCTCCTTCAGCAGACTTATCATGCTTTTTTGAAAAGGCTAATCTTAAAGCGACAGGTAATAAACGTACCTGCAAAAAAGCAACTCGTACCGTTAAGTAAATACCAGTCCCGACAATAAGGATTAATAGAGGGATGCCCCATAAAAAGTCAGATATATTTCCTAAAATATGATTTAATTGCTCCATGTCTATTCCTCCATACTATATAGTCGCTTTCTTCCTTTTTACACTACCCCTCTTTCTAACTAAAATTTTTCCTTTGTAACAATATTCGTAAAATTCTATGCAATAGTCAAGGATATTTATCAAAAATTTATAATATTAGTTTGATTAATCTTGTCCAGGGTATAATGAAATTAACTTAAAAAAGTTTTCAAATGGAGGTTATATGGATGAGTGAAACGAAGTTTTTTAAAGGTATTATGTATGGTGCTATTCTAGGTGGAGCTTTAACTCTGCTAGACAGAAAAACTAGAGATGGTGTAATGAACAAATCGAGAGTCATTCGAAATGAAATTAGTTATTACAATCAAAATAGAGATGAACTGAAAACTACAATTGAAGAACAAGTAAATAAATGGAAGAATGTTTACGAACAGTTTTCTTCTGATGCTAAATATCTGTCAAACAAGGTTAATGAGGTAAAAGAAATTACCCCTCAGGTTAAAACGTTATTAGCAGAAACAAAGGATACTTTTTCTCATTCAAAAGAGGAATATAAATCACTAGTTGCAACGGAAGAAGAACCTAAAAGCATTTATGATCCAAAAGAGTAACCGTCAAAGAAAAAGGGAGGAGCTGATCTAAGCATTATGGGAAATAATTATAAAAATAGTGAATCACAAGCCTCCTCTTCTCATTGGTTATCCAGATTAAAATTCTTAAATGTAAAAAAGAAAGAGAAGGAGAAAGAAAATCATGACCTTACATCATGGTCTGGCTATTTTAAGCATCTTCTAGCGCATATCCAGCGTATTGATATCTCAGGATTGGGTGCTCAGCTAGCTTATTTCTTCCTTCTTTCCTTGTTTCCCTTACTTATTTTCATGGTTACTTTATTGCCATATTTGAATTTGGATGAAGCCCAGGTATATAGATTTCTTGAAAATTATGCGCCTGGTGAGGTATATACATTGATAGAGGGGACATTATCGGATGTCCTACAAAATCGTAATGGCGGATTGTTATCAATCGGTATTATCGCAACTATTTGGTCTGCATCGAACGGGATGAATGCAATTGTTAAATCTTTAAACAGATCCTATGAATTAGAGGAGACAAGGCCTTTTATTATCGTTAGAGGGTTATCCATCATTTTTACTATTTTAATGATACTGCTATTTGCAGTCGCTTTAGTGTTACCGGTCTTCGGTAAGCAAATAGGAACGGTTCTATTTTCTTATTTTGGATTTAAAGAAGGATTTTTAAATGTATGGAATAGTATTAGATGGACAATTAGTCCCCTTATTATATTTTTAGTTCTTAGTGGTTTATACTGGATTGTTCCAAACACTAAACTAACCTTAAAAAGTGTATTTCCAGGAGCACTATTTTCGACTGTGGGTTGGATTCTAACTTCTCTAGCATTCTCTTTTTATGTAAGTAACTTTGCAAATTACTCGAGTACTTATGGAAGTATTGGAGGAATTATCGTCTTAATGTTATGGCTGTATTTTACAGGGAATATTCTTCTTATTGGCGGTCAGGTTAATGCAGTGATGCGCGAAAGACAAATACAAATGGCTGCAAAGAAAAGATTAAAAAAAGCTTAAAAAATAAAAATTCTTGTAAATCGAGTTAAACAAAAAATGGGCTTGGAGTATATCTCCAGACCCATTTTTTTATAGCGATAAGTAAACTCATCCAATATTTCGATTGAGCATACGAAGCCCGTTTAAAATAACAAGAATAGTACTACCTTCATGACCAATTACTCCAAAAGGTAAGTTTACAATTTGTAAAAAGTTTGAAATGATTAGTGTGACTATAACTGCTATAGAGAAAAAGATATTTTGTTTTACTATTCTTTGCATTTTTCGAGACATACGAACCGCATAAGCAATTTTTGATAAGTCATTTTTCATTAGAACCACATCAGCTGTTTCTAATGCAACATCAGTACCTTCTCCCATTGCAAAGCCAGTTGTCGCAGTTGCGAGGGCAGGAGCATCATTAATTCCATCACCAACCATCCCGACAAATTGATGCTGCTTTAATAATTTTTTCATATGCTCTACTTTAGTTTCAGGTAAGCATTCTGCGATATAATGATCAATTCCAGCTTCTTTGGCAATTGCCTTTGCAGTCTTTTCATTGTCACCGGTAAGAATGACTGTTGCAATTCCAAGCATTTTTAGCTGCTTTATCGCTTCCTTCGCCTCTTCTCGAACGGAATCCTTTAGGGCTACTGCCGCTGCAATCCCCATGTTGTCTCTCATAAAAATAACAGTCTTGCCTTCATTCGCAAGATCCATTGCTATCCCTTTTTGAAAGGAAAATGCATCTTCTTTATTCACAAAATCGGGTTTTCCAACTAAATACAGCTGGCTATCGATATCGGCTTCTATTCCATAACCGGGTTTATCCTTAATAGGAATATGGGGTAATTTTGTGATCCCTTGTTCTTTGGCAAAGTTCGTAATAGCTAATGCTAGAGGATGATTAGACTGTGCTTCAATTGAAGCAAGTATTTCTAAGGTTAGTTTACGGTCTAAACC
>CAKQHO010000083.1 GCA_934234185.1 uncultured Psychrobacillus sp.
TTTCCGGATGACCACTCAAGCATCATACAAGAGGGCTATTTTATTTTCAAGACCCCGAAAATCCTTCTAACAGGAATCCTCCTTTAAAGGATTAGACGGAAACTTAGTACGTTCGTTTCATGTTATTGATACACTTGGCTATGGAGTTTTTCCATAAGCTCTACTATCTCTTCTCTTCTTTGTTGGCTCATCCCTCGATATGCTAATCTAAAATATAATGATTTGATAAAATTACTTATATTAGTGCGATATTGGAAATAACGAAGAGAAAATAGCTCCATTTTAGAAACACTCTCCACCAATATCCTCATCCATTCTACTAAAGCCTGTTCATCTAATCCCTTTTCAAGCATTGCCTCTATGGCAAATATCAGTCTTTCATCCTCATCATCTATGAATACTTTTTCTTTTCCTACACAACAGGCAATTGCTTCTAAACATTCTTGTATATATTCTTCCTTAAAAAAGGGATGCTTCACTAAGGTTGCCAGCAGATCTGCCCCATGAGCAATACTATGAGCCCATCCCTTTCCTTCTATATAACCTCTTGTATCCTGCTCCTTTTGCAAATAGTTTATCGTCGCTCTGTACACATGCTCCCACTCGGCTTCTAAGAGAAACCTCTCTTCTATATCCTTTAAGAGAACGAGTACTATTACTAAAGATGAAAACGAACGAGTAAATACGTTATCAGTATCCCTCTCTCCTAATTGACAAAAAAGATGCTGATCATCTAAGCAAATCGCTAATATATGCTTAAGTTTATCTGCTTGGATAAAATCATTTAATATAAATTGTCCGAATCTACGATATATTAATTGATCTCTTAGTTCCTCATCTGTATGGCCAATTTGTTCAAGCATCTCCTCTATCAAGAAATCTAAATCCTCTATAATAGAAGCATCTTCCGGTATATTCTTTAACCTAGTTTTTAAATCCATCACTTTAGCCCCTTTAACTTATGAACCCTTTGCTTCCACTTGTAGCCTTTCGAGTTCCCTCTCTATCGTTTGCGGATCAATACGTGTAAATAAAGGCTCCACTTTTTCTAAAGACTTTCCTTCTACTTGTATCGGCTCCCAATTGAGCTTATCAAGCGCTAGCATCTCTCTGACCTTCTCACTTGAAAAAGGTAAAAATGGAGCCAGCAATTGAGCTGCATTGGCAATGATAAAAATCATGTTAGATAAAGTCTTCCTGCATTCTTCTGGGTTTTGTGTAACGGTTACCCATGGTTTTTCCTCATCAAATTGCTTATTTGCTTGTCTGATATAGGAGAATATTAATTCTAATGCATTTTTTGTACTTCCCTTTTCAATTGTTACTCCTACCTCTTGGTAAAGCTCTTCTGTCTGTTCAAATAATCGTTGGTCTATTGTCGCAACAGGTATCAGCCCTGCAAAGGATTTTTCTATAAACTTTAATGTTCGATTCACCAGATTTCCATATGCACCCAGTAGTTCTGCATTATGACTATAAATAAATTCTCTCCATGAAAAGTCAGCATCTCTATTTTCCGGTGCATTGATGGTCAAGAAATAGCGAAGTGAATCCGGGTCATATTTTTCTAAAGCGTAGGGAACCCAGACAGCCCAATTTTGGCTAGTTGAAAGCTTTCTTTTTTCTAAAGTTAAATATTCATTAGAAATTATATGGGTAGGTAATGCCCTTTGACCAACTCCCATCAAAATTGCTGGCCAAATTAACGTATGAAATGGGATATTATCCTTTCCATGAACATAATAGGAAATTGTATCCTCTTTCCAAAATATTTTCGCATCCTTTTGTTGCTGCTTAGCCCATTCCAAGCTTGCTGAATAATATCCAGAGACAGCCTCTATCCACACATATATCTTCTTATCTTCAAAGCCTTTTACAGGAACACTAACACCATTTGGTAAATCACGTGATGCCGCTCGATCCTGTAGTCCCTCAGAGAGATAACGCTCCGATAGTTGAATAGCATTACTTCTCCATGCAGCTCGTTCCTTTGCATCTGATACATACTCCTCAAGCTCCTTTTGAAGCTTCGCTAATGATAAATAGAAGTGCTCTGTCTTTTTAATGGTAGGTGGATTTCCGCAAAGCTTACAGATTCTATTCGAAAGCTCTAGAGGATCTAGAATAGTAGAACAGTGATCACATTGGTCTCCTCTTGCTTTCTTCCCGCAAACAGGACAATTTCCTTCTACATATCGATCTGGGAGAAACTGTTGATCATGTTCACAGTAGGTTTGTTCCATTTCTTTTTTATATAGATATTGATGTTCCAGCAAACTTAAAAACAATGCTTGGACCGTTTGGTGATGATTTTCTGTATCTGTTCTAGTGTATATATCAAAGCTAAATCCTAATTTTTCAAAGGATTCCTTGAATTCCTTGTGATATCGATTTGCTATTTCCTTTGTCGTAACTCCTTCAGCATTTGCTCTAATAGCTATTGGGGTTCCGTTACAATCACTGCCTGAAGCGTATAACACCTCTTCTCCCTTCAAGCGATAGTATCTTGCTAAAATATCCCCAGGTAAAAGTGCGGCTATGTGGCCAAGATGAAGGGATCCATTTGCATATGGCCAAGCTCCTCCTATAAATATGCTCATTACATTCTCTCCTTTTTTTAAACATAAAAAGACCTCGCCCTATCGATATAATCGATAAGGACGAGGTCTTGATCTCGTGGTACCACCTTTATTTTCAAATGACTCACATCATTTGACTCCATAAGTACGAAGCTTTTTCGCTTGATACTTTGACATTGATAACAAGTGCCAAACCTTGTCGTATCCTACTTACTAATTGTGTTCAGTACGAAGCTCAGAGACCATGTTCAAATGACTAGTTTGCTTCATTCCCACCATCAGAAGCTCTCTTGGTAACATCCTCATTTTACTTTTCCTCTTCTACGCTTTTCTACATATGAGATTGGTTAAATTATAAAGAGGAAAATAATAAAAATCAAGTCAATTTTCAAATTAGTTTACTTTATAATTTGTATCTAAAAAACTGTCTAAAAATTCTTCTATTTTCTTTTTAATATACTCTTCAGGAGGCACCTGCTCTAATATATCTGTTTGGGTATATAAAGTACCTCCCTTGATAATTAGATCAATCTCCTGCGTGTTACGAATATCCTCTAACGGATTGCCATTTAAAAGCACGAGGTCGGCATACGCACCTTCCTTTATCATCCCAATATCTTTTCGCTCCAACGTCTTAGCAGCTATGATTGTGGCAGCACGAAGGGCATCCATTTCACTAAACTCAGCTTGTACCATCAGCTGCAGCTCTCGATGTAAAGCCATCCCCGGGAATGTAAATATTCCAGTCGGAGTATCGGTTCCAGCCACCACCACTCCTCCAATTCGATGATAAATAGAGGTAATTTTCTTGTTCCATATATGTTGTTTACCAAGTACATTTATCTTATTATATTGGGTTAATATTCTGCTCCATTGCTGCATTAAAGAAGAATTTTCTTTAATTTTTTCCATGATTGTATTTTCAGGATACCAATAGTTCTCCCGACGATTAGCTTGATCAAGCATAACTAGTGTTGGGCAAAGAACCACCCCGTTATCCTTTAAAATATGACAGATTTCCGTCAGCCTATCCTCATCAGGATGCTCCCAATCAATGGTGTCCCATATTTCATCTGCTGCATTCATATGCCAGTCGGGATATATATCCTGAATAATACCGGAAGCATGCTCATTCCATTTTATCCCCATCCTTGCGGCATCTATCGCACTGACCTCTTTTGAATGTAAAAGATCACAGCTCACCTCTAATTGTAATTTCTTCGCCTCCTCTACCACTACTTCCATTAGTTCTCTAGAGAGTCCTCCGTGAACCTTTATTAATTTTGCTCCTGCCTTTGCCTGTCTTTTCACTTCTTGGATAGCCGTCTCTCTTTTATCAACAATGATATTCCATGAAGTGGTTTCTTTCCATAAACTAGGGAGTCCATCTATAATTCTATCTGCTGAAATCACACGTGGGGTATGGGCATTTTCTGGGGCGTGAATTAACTTTTTCAACTCTATTACATTTCCGCCTGTATTACGAACTGTTGTAACTCCAGCAGCAGTATAAATAGGAGCATATTCTTCTTTGATGTGCACATGCATATCAATTAAACCTGGAATCAGCCATTTCCCACTTCCGTTTAGCACAACTGCCTTACTAGTTAAATGTCCTTCAATATCCTTATGTACTACTTTTTCTATTTTGTCGTTTTGAATTAGAATATGTGCTTTCCTAACAATACCAGCTTCCACATCTATCATATTAATATTTTTTATATAAATGACCGAGTTCTTCATATGTCTTAATCCCCTTTGGCAACGACAGTTTCTATATTTTTCTATATACCCGTTTTTCTTTTTATTAGACTGCTTTTATTAAATATTTTGCAGCTTTTTGTTAGATTTTTATAGAAAATTCGCTGTTCAATGGGAAATTCTATTTTTATATAAACAAAGACAAATGAAGCTGGTTGAATAGCCCCATTTGTCTGTTTATTATAATTTTCCTACATAAATGGATTGTGGTCTGAAGATCGTATTATCTCTTAACTGTTCAATAGCATGTGCAGTCCATCCTACCATTCGGGCAACACTAAAGGTCGGTGTAAATAATTCAGCGGGCATATCAATCGAACGCATAATTGCCGCTGCATAGTATTCCACATTTGTGTAAAGTTTTCTTCCTGGCTTTAATTCAGCTAGCAGTTCAATAATTTCTTTTTCTGCAATGGTTGCGATATCCAGCCAAGCATCCTGTCCTTGAAGCTCCAGACATTTGTCTCTTAAAAGGATAGAGCGAGGATCCTCCGTTTTATATATACGATGACCAAAGCCCATTATCTTCTCGCCACTTTCTATCTTTTCTCTAACGATATCTCGGATGGTCGCTGGATTTTTAAATTCATTTAATAACGAGATAACCCCTGAAGGTGCCCCTCCGTGTAGTGGTCCCTTCATCGTACCTAAAGCAGACGTAATTGCAGCAGTTAAATCTGATTCCGTGGAAATCGTCACACGAGCTGCAAAGGTGGAAGCGTTTAACCCATGCTCCATCGTTAGCTTTAAGTAAGTTTCCAATGCCTCTACTTGAACGTCTGTCGGTAACTCCCCTGTTAACATATATAAATAGTTAGCCGTATGAGAAAGCTCCTCGTTTGGTTCAACGATTGGTAAGTCCTGCTGATTTCGATAATGCCTTGCCACGATCACAGGAAGTGCGGCTGTTAAAATGGCAGCCTGCTCCTCCATACTCTTCTCTTTAAAGCTTTCATGCGTAAATGCAGAGATAGCTGTTCTCATCGCATCCATCAATGCTGTTTCCTTCGGCAATACATCGATAATCTGCTCGATATGTGCAGGGAGCTGTCTATAGTCCTTCAATGAAAAATATTGCTCAGAAGTTTCCCCTGTCCATAGTAGCTGAGCAACCTTCTCAAAGTTCCCTTCGTTTACTAACTCCTCCACCTTCACACCTCGGTATCGAAGCTCCCCCTTTTCTCCGTCCACAGAAGCAATATATGTGTGCACGGCAACGACATCTTTCAACCCTTTTTGAAACATATGAACTCCTCCTTTTTTTATAGTTTAATATAAAATATTGATAAAAAAAATTAAATATATATAATTGACTTAATTATCTAAATTAATTGAAGGTGAAAATATGGAGTATCAATGGTTAAAGACATTTACCGTTGCAGCAGAAACACTAAATTTTCGAAAGGCATCGGAAATTTTACTTATGTCGCAGCCAAGTGTCACAGTACACATCAAGCTTCTGGAGGAGCATATTGGTATTTCGCTCTTTGAACGGAATAAAAACCGAGTTACCTTGACCGCTGAAGGGAAATTTTTTCTACAGGAAGCAAAGCAGCTAGTGCGTTCCACCGAAGCTAGTATCACAAAGGTGCAGGCATACGCACAAGGCTTTCGAAGAAGATGGACGATCGCCATCACGCCACTTATGGCAGAAACGATCCTGCCCTATTTTTTACGTACCTTCTTGAAAAAACATCCTGACTTAGAGATAAATATTCGAGTGGAAGAGTCACATGTGATCGAGCATTTAGTGAACGAAGAGGAAGTAAACATTGGGATTGCATCGACTGACGCTACGTTTAAAAGTCTATATTCAACCCCTATTTATGAGGATCCTATTATTTTTCTGATGCCCTATGATGGCTATGACGAAGAAAGCGGTCCACCTATTGATGTAAAAGAGGTGCTGCAAAATAATTATTTATTCACTCACCACCACCCAGTATTTTGGGATAGCCTTCTTGTTAAGCTTCACAAGCACGTTCTAGGCCTTCGAACGATGAAAGTCACCCAAGCTCATGTGACCAAGCGGTTTATCCAAGATGGGCTTGGTGTATCCTTCCTTCCTCATTCTATCGTTAGGAGAGAACTAATAGAAGGAAAGATCATGCAGCCACACTTTGATTTATTCGAGCTTCCAACCGTTTCTTCCTATGTATTGGTCAAAAAGATGGGAAGCCTCGAGGAAGAATTTATCGAGCAGATTTCTAAGCATTATTTTGGCTGAGGACAGTAGCCTCCTCCGGTTGGTTCGGCTTTGTTATGCGCTTTATTTCTTTAAAGATGGCCAAGTATAGGAAAACGCCAATTATTCCAAACGCCCATCCGACTAGCTGTCTATAAATCAAGAGTGAGGTAAAAGCCTCTACTCCATATTTATTTAACATCCAGGCTTTCATGGCAGCCAAGGTGAGTCCGCGTACGACAAATAAAACCGTGATCCATTGAAACAGCTTGAAAATCTCTTTTCGGTAAAACAATTTTTTGCTACCATCACGAGCATACCCTTGGAGATAAGCGATATCCACAAAGAAATAGAGTGGAAGTGGTTTCTTTATCATGAGAGAAATGAGATAAATGCCAGTGAATACAAGACCAAGATACAATTGATTCCATAGCATTTTATCCGCTGAGCCAGATAGCAAGTCAACAATCGTGCCAATCAATAGGCTCGACAGTATAAATACACCTGTAATATTGAATTCCCTCTCTGTAATAAAACGAACAATGGTATAAATAAAACCGGGCACAGTAGACAAAAGCATTGCCCAATAATCGCCTAATGCTTCTCGACCATTCGTCCAAATCAGATAAGGAAGTGCCACATAAAACACGATTTCTAGCACAATTATATATTTTTTCATTTGCTTGCCCCTTTAGTAAAGTATCGTTTCATACTTTACGGTTGGTTATTAGAAAAGATTCAAGTAATTGGAAGTATATTGTTTTTTTAGGAACACTATATGATGGGGTTGATATTTGTTCTGGCTGGAAGCTTTCCTAGGGGCTTCGGGGAAAGGATATTTTTTTATAAGGATCCAATTCAGTACAATTCAAAG
Organism: uncultured Psychrobacillus sp.; assembly: GCA_934234185.1. Taxonomy (GTDB): domain Bacteria; phylum Bacillota; class Bacilli; order Bacillales_A; family Planococcaceae; genus Psychrobacillus. The sequence goes on from CAKQHO010000083.1 coordinate 7,400, forward strand.
GCATCAAAAAATGCCATAAATGTTGATAAATCAACATTTATGGCACTTCATGAATTTACATTTCATTGTATGGAGACGCTGGGAGTCGAACCAACCGTCTCAAAGTACTGATATATCAATAGTTGCGGGGGCAATTGATTTTTTTGACTATGTTTTTGACTACGTTTTAAAAAATAAGCGATTGGAAATTATATTATTGAGTTAGATTTACCTTCATTTACTTGGCTACCTCTAATAATCTTATATTCCATTCTACTAGCTGTAGCAGTCTCTCTAGCAGCTTTTTCTTTAGCTAGTACAACTGGATCTTCAATTTTATTATCACCTTTTACTTCAACAATAATATAGTGACCATTTGTTTTCTCTACCAGAAAGTCTGGATAATAGTTTCTTACCGTATTAGAATCTGGATCGATATATTGAATATAGAAATCTGTTTGGCCATGTGTTAGCATACCTGTGAAATATATCTTTTCTACCTCTTCAGATTTTACTACGTCCTCAAAGAACTTCTTTTCAGGGCGGGAATCAAAACAATAAGTGTCTAAATGGAATGACTTCTCTTTCATTTCTTGATACTTAATTTCAGATAATTCTGCAACTAGTTCTGGTTTTGCTGTTACTTGATAGAAGCCTTCCTTAGGTTCTTTAACAATTTGAATTTCGTATTTTTCTTTACTTTCAAAAGGTTTCAATTCATAAAGTGCGCTAAAAAACGTCGGGATAATATGATCATACAATACAGGATTGTATTCACTGGCTAAATTCGCCAACTCGTCAAGGGATGGAATCGTATTCCTCATAATTTTCTCAATCTCTAAACAAGGCCTATTCAAATATTTAGATATTTCTGCCACTAAAGTATATTTACTGAATTGTCGCTTAGATCGATACTCTCCTAAATCTTCACTTACTTTTTTAGCACCTTGTAAACCTTCTTGAGAAATTTTTCTCAATTCATATTTACTTAAGTCTAACTTATCAACTTTAAAATCTATAACTCCATTTACCTCTTTTTCACGTAATAGATGGAGTTTTTGTATACGATTTAATACCAATTTAATAGGTGGTGCTGTTACACGCACTTGATACTTTTCTTTTCCATTGTCAATCTGATTCAATTCATCTACATTTAATCGGAAGTTTTTATTTAATTCGTCATTTAAGATTACTAAATTTTCTTCAGATAAATAAACTTTTGCAGTTTCTTGAACTCGTCCAATTGCACGTAAGCAACGCATCGTCGCTTGTAATACAAATACTTTTGATTTGGGTGTTCTAAATAACGCTACCCCAAATAAAGAGCGACAATTCCAACCTTCTCGTCCTTTATTTACAAGTAAAATAAACTGTTTATTAGACTGTGGGGTATCTAAAAGATTGAATTCTCGAACATCATCATTTGTTGTTATTTTATTATCACCAACATTGACTAAAATTTTGTCAATTGGGATACCAAGTTCATTTAAAATTTCTTCTAATTGTGGTCTTAATTCATTTTGTAGCTCTTCTACATTACTTGCAAAAATCGCCAATTTAGGCAACATACCTTCATAACGATTTCCATTGTATTGATTCCAGAAATCCTCAACTACTAATCTTAAAAATTCATGTGATCTAGGATTTGTATATCCATCGATATTTACTTTTTTTAAATACCCCTTATTTATAGCTGATGTTATACCATAAGCATAAACTACTTCTGGGAAAACTTCTTTGCCTACATATGGAGTACCAGTAAAGTTGTAACAACCAACAACAGAAGTGCCTGACTTTTCTAGTGATGAGGCTAATTCGTTAATTGTTAACCGCAAACTTGTTTTTGCGTTTTTTAATCCAATATCTTTTGCAAGACTATCTCCAAATACATGGTGTGCTTCATCAATATAAATACCTAAATTCCCTAGTCTAGTTAATTTAGCAAAACGTTGATTTGTAATTAACTCTGCTTCTTCGGTAGGTTCATCAAACCCATATAAATCATTAAGGTCGTCATATGCCGACCCTGTATTCTTTGCTAAATCAAATAAAGTGTCTACTTGCGATTTCACCTTATGTTGACGTTTTAAAATAATCTTCTGTGTATTTGATATAATAATATTGAATTTAGAACGATCAATTGTGTTTAAAGTTGTTCCTGTATCTTCTAAATAGTGAATCTTTAAATTACTTTCTAGCCATGAAAGATACTCAGGTGGTACAACTTTTGATTTATCAAATGTTTGTATTTCTCGTAGCGATTCCAAGACTGTTTTATCTGGTGCAAATACCAAAGCATTATGACAATAACGATTATCTCTAGGAAACTTATTAGCAAGCAAAAATTCATAAAATATGCAAGTTGCCATCAATATAGTCTTACCTGTTCCCATCGTTAGAGAAAAAATATAATTAGCATAATCTAGCTCGTATTTTTTCATACGATTATAGACTTCTTTATATTCCTCCACATTCATCATAAAGAGAGTCGTTTGTTCATCTTTTCCTAAACCGATGTCGCTACGATTTTCAAAACCATTTTTCTTATCGTACCAATCTGTAAAAATATCATGAATTTTTTTATTGTCTTGGTATTCTTTTAAAAACAAATAAATTTCTAACGCTTCAAACTGTGGTTGTCTTAAAAATGAATTTGGATTTTCATAATCGTTAAAATCTAAAAATTTCCTCGTTAGCAAACGATATTTTGAACGTATTTTTGACTTATTTTGAAAATAGAAATCCCATAGGTGCGTATAAAAAGCAAAATCTAGAGCAAAAGTTTGTTTTTTACTCATTATCAATACTCACCTCTAATGTTTCAGATAATAAGTCTGTAATCTTCACACGAATAGTGCCTGCATCTTCAGGAATATGATAAATGCCTTTTACAAAATCACTCTTTTCAGGAATATCTACTTCTGTAGGCTCCAATATTACACCATCATAATTCCAATCAATCATTACTGACTCCACTAGTTCTTTCCAATCAATTACATTTTCTTTCATAATACTTAACTTTTGCAGCAAGTTCATTGGGAAAAAGTTTTGTATAATTAATTGATTATCAACAATTTGAATATCAGCCTCTGCATCACGCTTAAATTCTAAATTAGATTTATCTCTGAGAATATCTACAACTTCAACATTGATTTTATATGGAATTTCTTTTTTTAAATTAGCTGCCAAATCGGCTTCATGTCCCATACATACCAATAAAATATCTTCCACAGATTGATTAGGATGTTCTTTTTGTCGCAATTCTAAAGTTTTATAGTCAATGTTTGAAATTAAATCATTTAAATCTGCTTTTGTAGCTATTCTATTAACAGGCATGATTTTAACCATTTGACCGTCTTTTTCTCCATCAAACACTGAATTGTTTACTAGTTGATTAATTTCTAATGCTTCTAATAGTAATTCTTTAGCTTGGACTGGATTTTTAAATATCTCATAATTATTAACAGTATATGTTTCGAAGCCTTTATATTCATTTTTTGTTTTTATTAAATCTAGTAACCTCCTTGTCGCTGTTTGAACTGAACCCAGGTTTATGTCGGCTCCTATAAATTTCCTATTTCTTTTTGTTGCTGCAACTTGTAAAGTTCCAGAACCCATAAAACAGTCTAAAACTAAATCACCAGGATTAGTTGTTAAATCTATAATGCGTTCTAATAATTTTTCGGGTTTTTGAGTTGGATATTGTGTATCTTCATCGGCTTGAGAATTGACAGGAGGAATATCCTCCCATAGGGATTGCAAAGGCAAACCCTTTTGTTCATCAAGATATCTTTTTAGTCGTGGAATACCACCCTTCTCTGGCCAATAGATCTTTCCTTCTTCATCTAATTTATCTAAATTTCCTAAGGCATATCTCCAGGGCTTACTAATGCCCTTCCAAGTTCTAACTGGATTTACCCCTGCGTGACCCAAAAGACTTGTAGGTTGAAATTTCCTACCAGTCACATTACAAATTTGGTTATAATATTTATCGACATACTCTTGCCTATAGGAAGTATACAAGTTGTTCCATGTATATTGATTTGTTTTAGAATAAAAAAGGATGAAATCTGTTATTTCAGGTAATCTAGTACTAGAGTTTCCTCTAGGTGTACTCCTTTTCCAGACTATGTGGTTTTTAAAATTATCAGGTCCGAATATTTCATCACAAATGAGCTTCAAATAATGCCCTTTATTCCAATCACAATGTAAGAAAAACGTCCCTTTATCACTTAATAATTCTTTTATGAGTAAAATTCTCTCATACATAAATTGCAAGTAATCATCGTTTGACCACATATCTGTATATTGCTTTTCTTCGAAAGTATTATAGTCAGAATTCACTGGTTTCCCCTTTAGTGAAATAGTCTTTTTATAATCTGCTCTCGAATCAAACGGAGGATCAATATATACTAATTCTATTTTCCCTCTATATTCTTTTAACAAGTGACTCATTACTTGAAGATTATCTCCCCAAAATATCTTATTCATCCACCCATTTTCATCTGGTTCACCGTAAGATTCTTTCAATTGTGCTGGGTAGTATTGTGTAGAAGTATACGGTCTTTTTCCTTTCCAATTAAGCATTGGATACCCTTTAATCGGCTCAAATTTATATTGCTCTACATTTTGTAGTTCTTGTTCATTACTCATCTATTTCACCTCATAAATTTCGATCACAGTAGAATCGCATATCACAGTTTCCACAATGTTTTTTTGGTCTTTCTTTAATTGTATAATCGTAATTTTCAATTCGCTCTACTATTGTATCAAATGACTTAATCGTTTGATTAATTACAGAAGAATCTTTATTAAAAGTAACATAAGGATTACTATTTTCTTCACCAGTATAATAAATATGCATTTTACTAACATTATAGTCTGTACGTTCTTCTACTAGGTGAGCATAAACTTCTAATTGCCTTTTATAACGATCAAGTGCAGCTCGTTCTTTAACTAAGTCCGGCTTCTTTTCTGCCTTAAAATCTATAAGTTCTACTGAATTACCTTCTCCTTTAATAAGATCGATGGTCCCTTTTAAAATGTAATTATCCTTTATTAAAGAAACATCTACCTCTGCTTCTTGAATTTTAGACCAATCATTTTGCTGTTTGGTAACATACTTTTCTACTTGATTCAAGGCAGCATTTTTAGTTGTGTCAGCTAAATAAACCCGTTCTCTTTTAGATAGATATTGATAATTAGTATTAAACCAACTTTCGATATTATCAGCTGTTATTAAATAATCTTCACCTCTCAACGCTGCTTTATGGACATCTTCTATTGTTTGATGTACTAGTGTTCCAAAAATAGTTGCCCCTTGCCTTACTGGTGAGAATCCAAGTTCTTTATAAAACTTATACTGTAAAGCACATGTTTCAAATAAATTTATATGTGAAGTAAAAGAATATTGTCGTTTAATATTTATTTCTTTAATCCGAGCCAAATCAATATCGAAAATCGAAGGTTCTACTCGCCAGCTTTTTAAATTTCTATATGATTCTATAAAAGGCTTAGAAGGGACATTTCGAGTACCGGGGCCACTTGCACTGTTCTCCTGACAAGTAAGGGCTAATATATTTTGAGCCCTAGAAAATGCCGTGTAATATAATCGATAAAAATCATAATACTTTGTTCTTTCTATTGGCTCAAATGGTGGCTTATCATAAAATTCATTTTGAAGGATTTCATCTAAATCCGTATACTGCTTTCTTGGTGTTGACTCTAATGACCCTACTAATACAATTGGGAACTCTAAACCCTTAGATTGATGTATTGTTAAAAATGACACACAACCACTAGGAGCATATTCTGAATCGTCTTCATATTCGTTAATACCACCTTGTATTAAAAAACGAATATACTGGTTAAATAGTCTAACAACAACATCAACTGTATTCTTTGATGTAAGTACCGTGATATGATGCAAATATTCATACTTTGAAAGTATATTTGAAAATAAAGATAAATTTCTAGCTTCTCTACTATCCTTCACTGTAAAAACATTTTCACTAATCATATTACTAAACAAATCAAATTGAAGTAATTGATAAAATAGACCAGAAAATGCGTAATCTGTATTTCTTTCTAATAAAAGATGTTGCTTTGCTTTGTCTTTACACCAAAGTAATAAATCCTTATTTTCTGGTTTTCTTAACTCATTGCCAAACTCTCGCAAACATTGATCATAATATTCCCATTCAGATAAATAGGCATCATCATTCCATTTTCTCCCTTGTCCATATTGTGGAAATAAAAAGAGAATAGCTCCTATTGCTAATCGTACCTCAGGTCTTTCAAAATAAAGATTAGAACGTGGTGAATAAACTGGTATATCCCTTTTCTCTAAATATCTTGATAAAGTTAAAACTTTCGAGTTTTTAACTGATTTAAAAAGAAATGCAACTTGATTCCAGTCTGTCAACTTCCCTTCATCTTTTAAAGCTTTAAGGAAAAGATAGACTTCCCTTTCCCAATCTTTTTGACCATCTTCACCAGATACTTTTATAACAGATTTTTGCTCAATAAAATTAGATTCATGTGCTTCTATTTTCTTATCAAAACGATATAAATTATTATTATATGACCAGTTATTTTGATTCATCCAATTATTATAAAATTGTACAATCATCGGATTTGAACGATAGTTAGTAGACAACTCAACTTTATTACATTCCTCTTTAGAAAAGTTATCTGGAAATTCCAAGATATTTCGAATTGTTGCTCCTCTAAAGCGATATAACCCTTGATCATCATCCCCCACAACGCAAATATTTTTACGTTCCCCTGCTAATAGAAATACAATCCTCTCCTGGATAGTATTTGTGTCCTGAAATTCATCTATCATTAAATATTGTATAATTTCATTATATGAATGGCGAATTTCATTATATTGATCTAATAATCGTAAAGCTTCTAATTGTATAGTAGAGAAGTCTAAGGCATTCTCTTCAATTAGTATTTCAGTATATAATTTATAGCACTTGCCTAGAACTTGAATCTTTTTATCTTTATTCTTTTTTAAAGCCTCTATATCAACTACTTCTTCACTTAATTTATTTATCCACTTTAAAAGAAACTCAGATTGATTCCATCGAGAATGTGTTAAATTAATTAATTCCCCTATATTTTCAAGTTCTAAGAATCGTTTCATTTTTTGATAAATTAGGTATTGTTGGTCGAACTGATCTAGCAACATATAATTTTTTTTAAGTCTTGTAAACTCTCGATTTTCTTCTAAAATTCTTAAACAGATTGAATGAATTGTGCCAACGTACATTTCATTTAAGTTAAATTGGATATTTTCTTCATGCAATTTATTTGAAATCCTTGTTATTAGTTCACTAGCAGCTTTTTCTGTAAAAGTAGCCACCAAAATATTTTCTGGTTGCACTTTTTTATTTTGTATTAAATATAAAATTCTCTCTACAAGAGTAAACGTTTTCCCAGAACCTGGACCAGCAATTATTAATAACGGCCCCTCTGTAGTTTCAACAGCTATTTTTTGTTGTTCACTTAATCTACTCATTTACACATGCTGCTCCTTTATGGGTATTATTTAACGGAATACTCAACGATGACCAAATTATATGAAATTATTCCATCGAAATAAAAGATAGAACCTTCAGAAAATCGAAGAGCCTTTTAGACTAAAATTCGTTAATCCTTCTTAAATTTTTAATATACTTAATTACTTCGGTTATCTCTTCTTC
>CAKQHO010000084.1 GCA_934234185.1 uncultured Psychrobacillus sp.
GTCCTCTCTTCTTTGTATGTGCGTTGCTTTATTTTTCTATTATAGTTAAATTTTTTGCTTGATTTTTGAGTTTCTTCTATATATACTATTTGAAAATAAATAGTTGAGCAACGAGGAAGAATAGTACATTTAAGGCGTATGTATAGAGAGTCTGTGGTCGGTGGAAACAGAACATATCTTAAATAGAATGGGCTTCTGAGCAGTATATGTGAAATAATAGTAGCATATACCGAATCCTTCACGTTACGAAGTAGAGTGGCTATGTATTTAGCAAGCTGGGTGGTACCACGGATTTAACATCATTCGTCCCTTTTTAGGGATGCATGGTGTTTTTTTATTTTAAAGGAGGAAATTAGAAATGAAAAAAGTATTTTCTGGCGTTCAGCCGACCGGTGCAATTACCCTTGGGAATTACATCGGTGCGTTCAAACAATTCGTGGATTTACAGCAAACCCATGATTGTGTGTTTTGTATCGTAGACCAACATGCTATTACGGTAGCTCAAGAGCCTAAAGAGCTTCAAGAGCAAATTCGTTCTTTGGCTGCTTTGTATTTGGCAATCGGTGTTAATCCTGAAAAATCTATCTTATTTATTCAGTCTGAAGTACCTGCTCATGCGCAGGCAGGTTGGATGATGCAATGTATTTCTTATATCGGCGAGTTAGAAAGAATGACCCAATTTAAAGATAAATCTGCTGGCAAAGAAGGTGTTTCTTCTGGTTTGTTAACTTATCCACCACTCATGGCTGCGGATATTTTGTTGTACCAAACCGATGTAGTACCGGTTGGAGAAGACCAAAAACAACACGTAGAGCTAACTCGCGATTTAGCAGAGCGCTTTAATAAAAGATATGGTAATATGCTCACTGTTCCTGAAGCAATAATCCCTAAAAATGGTGCACGCATAAAATCGCTGCAGGACCCTTTAAAGAAGATGAGTAAATCAGATGAAAATCAAAAAGCAACCATTCGAATTTTGGATACTCCTAAGCAAATTGAGAAAAAAATAAAAAGTGCTGTAACTGATTCTGAAGGTGTAGTAGCTTTTGATGTAGAAAACAAGCCCGGAGTTTCTAATTTATTGACAATCGAATCTGCCCTAACGAATGTTCCAATTCCAGAGCTAGTAGAAAAGTATGCTGGCAAGGGCTATGGTGATTTTAAAGCTTCTGTTGCACAAGTAGTGATCGACCACTTTACTCCAATTCAAGAGCGTTATCACGAATTAATAAACTCGAAGGAATTAGATGAAATTCTAGATAAAGGTGCAATCAAAGCAAATGAACTTGCTAATAAGACACTAGCTAAGATGGAAGCCGGTATGGGTCTTGGTAGAAGACGATAACCGACATTGCTAGAATAGATATACAGAAAATAATGAAGTCCTTAGAATAGAGCATGTATACTAATACGGAGCTCAAGGAGTAACCGAGTGACAAAAAGTTTAAATAAAGAATGACATTAGAACAGCTTAGAATTGCTATCCCATAGCTTATTAAAAACAATAGTAGCTTTATCGTTATCACATCCTTCCTAAAACATATGAAAAACCGTTCCTAAACTTTCGTAAAGGAACGGTTTTTTATTTATTATCTTAATGATTTAGGATTGAAGGCATCTTTTAGGCCTTCTCCGATAAAGTTAATCGAAAGGATTGTCAGTATGATAACAAATGCTGGTGGCATCCACATCCAAGGCTTTCCTTGAAGTACGTCTGGCTCATTCGCAAATGCTAGCATGTTCCCCCAGCTTGGTGTTTCTTGAGGAACACCAAATCCTAGATAACTTAATCCGGACTCTACTACTATCATTCCAGCAAATAAGAGCGTGGCTTGAACGATAATTGTTGAAACTACGTTAGGAAGTAAATGCTTCAAAATTATTTTTCTTGGGCTACTCCCTATGGAAACTGCAGCTAAAACATATTCATTTTCTTTTTCGGCAAGAATTTTACTCCTTACTAAACGGGCACCACTTCCCCAGCTGAGCAATCCAATTACTGCTATCAGTACCCATAATCCATCTACTTCGTCTCTCAAAATAGTGTTTAAAACGATTACAAATACAAGGAATGGGAAGTTGAGAACAAAATCAGTCATCCGCATGAGTATACTATCTATTTTCCCACCAAAGAATCCCGAAATTGCACCAACTAATGAGCCAATCACTACTACGATCAATGTGGCTGTAAATCCTACTAACAGAGATATTCTTCCACCATAGAGCAGTCTGGCAAATACGTCTCGACCACTCTTATCAGTACCTAATATAAATTCATCACTTGGAGGCTTACTCATATGTGCAATATTTACCTTTGTAATATCCTCAATTGGAGAAACCATTGGTACTATTACTGGAGCAAGTAAAGATGTGAGAGTAACGATGGTTAGAAACACAACACTAATCATGGCAAGCTTATTTCTAAGGAATTTTCTCCTTGCTATTGCAAAGGGAGATAGGCTTTTCTCATTTTTCTGTGGCTTAAAAGCCGTCGTTGTTGTAGATGTTGTCATTTTCTTTCCTCCCCCTTATTCCAAACCAATTCGAGGATCTACAACGCCATATAATAGGTCTGCGATTAGATTTCCTATTAAGGTTAAAACGGTAAACAACATAGTTAAGGTCATTAGCGTTGGATAATCACGATTAGTAACAGATTGTAAAAATAGCTGCCCGATTCCTGGATACGTAAAGATTGTTTCTGTTATAATTGCTCCGCCAACTAAACTTACAAAATCAAATCCTAAGAAAGTTACTAATGGAATAATAGAGTTTCTAAGGATATGCACGTTATAAATCTTAGAAATTTTTGTTCCTTTCGCTCTTGCCGTACGAACATAATCTTTTCGAGAATTTTCGATAATATCATTACGCAAGAATTGAGTATAAGAAGCAGTACTTAAAGCTCCTAATACGAGAGCGGGTAAGATAACGTGATGAATTCTACTTAAATAGTACTCTATAGTGCCATTTGTAACCTGGATATCAACCGATCCTCCAAAAGGGAACCAATGCAGTTTGAATGAAAAGAAGTATATTGCAAATACAGCCGCTACAAAAGATGGTACAGCAAGTGCCGTATAGTTAAAGCCGGCAATTAAATTGTCTCCCAAAGTATATGGTTTTCTACCAGAATACATTCCCATGAGGAAGGCTAAAAAATATGTAATCACAAGAGCTGAAATTCCAAGAAAAATAGTATTTGGCAGTTTTTCTGCAATTAAGTCTGATACTGGTATTTTATAGCGAGTAGATTTTCCAAAATCTCCTTGTACAAAATCCGTAATCCAGTTCCAGTATTGCACAGGAATAGGGTCATAGTATCCTGATTTAGCACGCATCTCTTCGATATAGGCTGGGTCAGTGTTATTTGGATCAATTTCTCCACTGAAGGAATCCCCGGGCATTAGCTTAGCAAGAGTGAACACCACTATGGATACAAGGAAAAGCATTGGAATCATTCCAAGAATCCGTCTGATTGAATATTTTAACATTGCATACTCTCCTTGTCTGACAATCTTTGTTGCTAGCTCTCAAGCACGGTAAGAAATATTTCACAAAATAGATCTTACCGTGCATAAGAGCAAAATAGGAATTCAGCGGCAGCATATTTGCGTGCCGCTGAAATTTTACACTTACTTATTTTTTAATTAAATACCATTCAGAAGGGTTGTTTAGTCCAGAAACATCGATTGTAACGCCACCAACTGAAGAAGTTACCCCTAAGATTTCCTCAAGCTCTGCAATGTAAAGCATTGGAAGATCTTCGTTCATAATTTTTTGCCAGTCAACGTAGATTTGTTTACGTTTTTCTTGATCTGTTCCAACAACTTCAATATCTAATGCATCAGTTAGCATTTGATCAGTTTCTGGGTTGCTGTAACGAGTGTAGTTCCATAATTGGTCAGATTTTTGAGTTCCAGTTGGATCTGGATCTGCACCAACACTCCATCCACCGAAGAATGTCTCGATAGCAGGGTCATCTTTTTCAATCATGTCGTAGTAAAGGTTAACTTCTACCATTTCAAGCTCAGTAGATAAACCGATTTCATCCCAATATTGAGTAAGTGCTTTTGCACGAGCTTCAAATGTAGGGTTTCCTGTAGCATAGTGAGAGAATTTTACAACAAATTTTTCACCGTTTGGATCTTCACGTTTACCGTCTCCGTCCACATCAACAAATCCAGCTTCGTCTAATAATTCCATAGCTCTTTCAGGATTGTAGTCATATGTGTTTAATTCGCTTTCATCAGCAGAAATCCAGTGTGCTGATGGAACTGGTTTACTTACAGGCTTCGCATATCCAAACCAGAATGCATCTACCCATTCTTGTCGGTTAAGTGCGTACATCATAGCTTGACGTAATTTTTTATCTTGATATTTTGGTAATGTTTCCGTTACAGCAAGTTTGTCATTATCAAACTTACCAAGCTTAAATCCAACATAGTAATAAGAAAGACCTGGAGCTGTCATAATTTCTACATTGTCTAATTTTTCTACTTCAGGAGCAGATACTGGTTGTAAACCGATCATATGGATATCTTCATTTTGTAGAGCACCTACAGTTGAAGTGTTGTCAATTACACGTACGATAATTTTGTCTAGGTTAACTTCACCTTTCCAGTAATCATCGTTACGTACTAATTCAACTGACTCACCTGGTACGATTTTAGAAACTTTAAATGCACCAAGACCGATTGGAGTTGAACGTACAAATTCACTAGCTGACATTTCAGCAACTGGGATATCAGCAAAAACTTTTGAAGGCATTACATTAGTCCAAAGATCAGTTAAGTTGTTAACGCGTGCTTTATCAAAAGTGATTTCAACTTCATAATCATTAATTACGTTAATACCTGAGATGCTATCTGCTTTTCCTTCACGGAAGTCAGGTGCACCTTGGATATTTTGAACGTTGCTGTAACGAGGACCATCATAATCAGGGTTAGCTAATGTTTCTAAAGTGAATACCCAATCATGAACAGTAAGCTCGTCACCATTGTGGAACTTAACTCCCTCTTCAAATTTGAATTTGAAGACTTTATTATCTTCTGTTTCCCAAGAAGCAAGGTTTGGTTGTGGAGCAAGGTTTTCATCATACTCGATTAAACCTTCGTCAAATAGATCAATAACTTCAGCATCAGTAGCAATTCCGTAGAATGAAGCATTGAATAATCCTTCAGGTGAAGCATCAATACCGTATACTAGAGTACCGCCCTTTTTATCTTCTTCCGGTTTTTCTGCTTCTGTCGGTGTTTCTGTTTTCTTGCCATCATCTTTTGGTGTTTCCTCTTTGCTATCTTCGCTACATGCTGCTAAAAACATTGTTAACGTTAACATCATGGCGAATAGCCAGAATAGAGACTTCTTATTCATCATTCTTTTCCCCCCAAATTTTTTTATTTTTGATCATACAATATACACGCTACATAATGACCTGGTCTGACTTCTTGTAAAGAAGGTTTGATCTGCGAACATGCTTCCTGTGCCATTGGACATCTTGTATGGAACGGACATCCACTTGGCGGGTTCGCAGGACTTGGTACATCCCCTTGTAACACAATGCGCTGTTTTTTAACAGTTGGTTTTGGCTCCGGAATTGCAGAGATTAACGCTTGCGTATAAGGGTGTAGCGGTTCACTGTATAAATCTTTATTTGAAGCAATCTCAACGAGGTTGCCCAAATACATTACTCCGATACGATCACTCATATGTTTTACAACACTCAAATCGTGTGCAATAAACAAATAAGTAAGACCGTATTCCTTCTGTAAATCTTTTAACAAATTCAAAACCTGAGATTGAACGGAAACATCAAGAGCTGAAACTGGCTCATCCGCAATAATCATCTTAGGGTTAAGGGCCAGCGCACGGGCAATTCCTATACGTTGTCTCTGACCTCCTGAAAATTCATGGGCATATTTATAATATGCAGCTTCAGGCAATCCTACTTTAGCTAGCAAGCCTTTTATATATGCTTCTAATTCTTTCGCATTTCTTTTTTCATAGTTTAATATTGGCTCTGCAATTATATCCCCTACCATTTGCATAGGGTTTAATGATGCATAAGGATCCTGGAATAACATTTGAAAATCTCTTCGGGCTTGTTGTAATTTCTTTCCCTTAAGATTAGTAATATCCTCGCCATCAAATATTATTTTCCCACCCGTTGGCTTCATTAGTCGAAGAATAGTTCTACCTGTAGTAGATTTACCACAGCCAGATTCTCCAACTAGCCCTAGAGTTTCTCCTTTATTAATAGAGAAAGAAATATCATCTACAGCCTTTACATTTCCTACTACTCTTTTAAAGAATCCTCCATGGATTGGATAATATTGTTTTAAATTCTCTACTTTTAATAAAACCTCAGAGTTAGAAGATTCTGACTTTTCGTGTTGTATAAAATCCTTTGTCGTCATACTACGCTTGCCCCTTCCTTCACTATACTTACATCATAGAGATGGCAAGCAACTTCGTGTCCGTGTTCTGTTTCCTTTAGTACAGGCGTTACTTGTGTACATTGTGCCATAACCATTGGACATCTATTAGCAAATCGACAGCCGACAGCTGGCATATCTTTTAGAGATGGTACTAGTCCATCGATGGTCGCTAACTTTTCTATTTCCTCATCCATTTTAGGAATTGCTTGCATCAGTAGCTGAGTGTATGGATGCTTAGGACGCTCAAATAATTCCACGACATTTGCTCTTTCAGCAATTTTCCCTGCATACATAACAATTACTTCATCGCAAATCTCTGCTACTACTCCTAAATCATGGGTGATAAGGATGATCGACATATCATTTACTTCTTGAATATTCTTTAGCAGCTCTAAAATTTGAGCTTGGACGGTTACATCTAAAGCAGTTGTAGGTTCATCCGCTATAAGCAGTTTTGGTTGACATGCAATAGAGATGGCTATCATTACCCTTTGTCTCATACCTCCAGATAATTGGTGTGGATATTCATCTACTATTTTTTCTGCTCTAGGAATTCCTACACTTTTTAGTAAAGCAATGGATTTTTCCCTTGCAACCTTTTTCGAAATATTTTCATGGTTTAGAAGTACCTCTTGTATTTGGTATCCAATAGTAAATACCGGGTTTAATGAAGTCATAGGCTCCTGGAAAATCATTGAAATATCTTTTCCACGAATCTTATTCATCTCTTTATCACTCATGCTAGAAATTACTTTATCTTCAAAAGTAATTTCTCCTCCTCGTATTTCACCGATTCCCTGTGCTAAGAGCTGCATGATGGATAAAGACATAACACTTTTTCCGCAACCCGATTCCCCTACTATTCCAACGATTTGCTTTCTGTTTACGTAAAAGGATACATCTTCAACAGCGTTATAAAATTCGCCATCAATTTTAAATCCTGTTTGTAAATTTTTTACGTTTAATAAGGGTGTCTCTTTTCTGAAATTATTTTTAGTTGTCATGCGTACACCTCAAATTTTCTTTTTGTTATTCCTCTTAGATATGAATTTTATTACAAGTTTATTTCAAGAGCAATACATTTTTTCATTTTTCTATTAATTTAGTATTTTTAAATATCTATATTTTCGTCAAAAGTTTAGGAATAATCTGTGTTTAAAGACATTATTTACTACTAAAAATTTTTTGTTTTTTTCGCCAGATATTTGCATTTTTTTCGGTTTATTTCTTCACTCTATTAAAGGGTGAAAGTTTAAATTGGAATTATAAAACATCAAAAACACCATTATTTTTCCTGTTATTTGGAAAAATAATGGTGTTTATTATGATTGTATTGATACATTTTACATAGTTAGTTTTCTATTTTTTTAAATAATATACTAGCATTATGTCCACCAAAGCCTAAAGAATTACTTAATGCATAAGAAATCTCTTTTTCTCTCGCTTTATTTGGCACATAATCTAAGTCACATTCTGGATCTGGTGTATCTAGATTAATGGTTGGAGGAAGCAACCCTTCGTGCAATGCTAACACAGAAAATATTGCTTCTACCCCTCCTGCAGCACCCAATAGATGACCAGTCATTGATTTAGTAGAGCTCATTGCCAGCTTATAGGCATGCTCGCCAAATACGCTTTTTACAGCCATCGTTTCAAATGAATCATTATATGGTGTGCTAGTACCGTGAGCATTAATATAATCTACAGCTTCCGGGTCAACGTTCCCATCTGCAAGTGCCTGCTTCATTGCTCTGGCAGCTCCCTCACCCTCAGGAGCAGGGGCAGTAATATGGTGTGCGTCTCCCGTGGAGCCATAACCAATTATTTCAGCATAAATTTTAGCACCGCGTTTTTTTGCATGCTCATACTCTTCTAAAATAATAATTCCTGCTCCCTCTCCAATAACAAATCCATCTCTAGCCGCATCAAACGGTCTGGAGGCTTTTGTTGGATCAGTATTTAAGGTCAATGCAGTGTTAGAGCAAAAACCTGCTACCGACATATGTGTGATAGGTGCTTCTGCCCCACCGGCAATCATCACGTCCGCATCTCCACGTTCAATAACCTTGAATGCATCTCCTATGGAATTGGTTCCAGAAGCACAGGCAGTAACCGTACACGAATTAATAGCCTTTGCTCCAAAATGAATAGAAACCTGTCCAGAGGCCATATCTGGGATCATCATCGGAACAAAGAAAGGACTTACTCTTCTAGTACCCTTATCTAAAAATACTCGGAATTGATTTTCATATGTCTCCATTCCGCCAATACCTGAGCCAATCCATACTCCAGTTCGAAGTCCGACTTCCTCTGTAATTTCTAGCTTTGCGTCCTCCACAGCCATAATAGAAGCAGCTAATGCATAATGAGTAAAGCGGTCCATTTTTCTTGCATCTTTTTTCTCGATATATTTTTCTATAGAGAAGTCTTTAACCTCAGCTGCTATCTTAGCTGGAAATAAATCAGGATCTAAGCGTGTTAGCATTCCAACTCCTGATCTTCCTTCCTTAATCCCAGACCATGTTGATTCTACGTCATTCCCAAGCGGTGTAACAGCTCCTAGACCCGTCACCACAACTCTGCGTTTTACCATGATATTTTCTTCCCTTCAAGATTAATAGATTATCTTCCCCACCTAAGCGCAATTGCTCCCCAGGTTAAACCTCCACCAAATCCTACCATGACGATGACATCATCGTCCTTGACTCTTCCGTTTATAAGTTCCTCTTTCAATGATAAAGGAATAGAAGCTGTAGAAGTATTTCCGTATTTGTGAATAGTTTTTGAAATTTTTTAAATAGGCAGCTCTAAACGTTCTCTTGCAGCCTCCATGATTCTAATATTAGCCTGATGAGGTATTAATAAGTCAATATCCGTTTTTTGAAGGCCAGCTTTTTCTACTACATTTATAGCAGACTCTCCCATCTGACGAACGGCAAACTTAAATACCTCTCGACCATTCATATAAATATGAGGACCATCTTGGAATAAATACTTACCACCGGAACCATTTGCTCCTAAATCAAAGGACAGAATACCTCTCCCTTCTGATACTTGACCAAGAACAGCAGCACCTGCTCCGTCTCCAAAAAGCACAGCTGTATTTCTATCCTCCCAGTTAGTTATCCTAGAAAGCTTTTCAACACCAACTACTAAAACATACTTATATACATTCGTTTCTATAAACTGCTTACCTGTAACTATTCCATACATAAAACCCGCACAAGCCGCAGAGAGATCCATTGCAGCTGCATTTACAGCACCTAATTCCTCTTGAATCATTGTTGCTACACTTGGAAATGGTTTATCCGGAGTAACTGTTGCTACGATTATCATCCCTATTTCTTCCGGCGCAATACCCGCCTCATCAATCGCTTCCTTAGCAGCCTTTATAGCCATGTGCGAGCTTTGCTCCTCTGGCTCTGCAATTCGTCGTTCCTCTATTCCAGTCATCGTACGAATCCATTCATCCGAAGTGTCTAATCTTTTTTCTAAATCATAGTTAGTTAGGATTTTTTCAGGAGCATAGGTTCCCAAACCGATAATGCCAGCATTCATGAAAATTCCTCTTTTCTTGTAATCTATTATTAGTACCTGGTATTAATAATAGCGAATAAAATGGAACTTTTCAACATCATTGTGTCCAATTATAAATATTCTTTTGAAATAGATAGACATGTGCTATGATAGAGCTAGTTAATTTTAATATGAGGTGAACTAAATGAAATATATTATGACTTTCTTTTGGACAATCATTTTAGTAACTATGCTTAACTACGTGGTTGGTTCTGTTCAAGGCGTTGCTAAATTCGAATTGATGGATGGTCTATACATGGCAATTCCAGCAGCAATTATTATCCTATTGATTACTGCAGTGATTCCTAACGATCCAACTCCAACACACGACCATCATTAAAAAGCTCCCCAAATGGGGAGCTTTTTTCATGGATAATATTTTTTCTCTTACGCTACGATAAGTTCACCGTTCTCTACTTTTGCTTCTACTGCTCCGCCTGGTGGTATTGTCCCACCTATTAGCAATTTAGCCACGGCAGTTTCTAAATGGCGCTGTATAAACCTTCTTAAAGGACGAGCGCCATAAGCCGCATCTGTTCCCTGCTCTACAATCCACTTATACACTCCATCCTGTACATGAAGAATTATTTCTTGCTCTAATAAGCGATGTTGAAGCTGAGCCACATACTTTTCTGCTATTTTTTCAAAGTGATGGGTCGTAAGAGAGTGGAACATAATGATGTCATCCATTCGGTTCAGTAGCTCAGGCTTAAAATGCTCCCGTAAAGCAGTCATCACCATCGCTTCAATGTCTTCTTCTACCTCACTTGTAGTGTTGGCAAGGTACTGTGAACCAATATTAGAAGTTAAAATAACTACAGTATTAGTAAAGTTGACGATTCTACCTTGACTATCCGTAATTCTCCCATCATCCATTAATTGCAATAAAATATTGGCAACATCCGGATGTGCCTTTTCAATTTCGTCCAGAAGAACAACAGAATATGGATTTCTTCTAACAGCCTCCGTTAACTGACCACCCTCTTCATATCCGATATATCCTGGTGGTGCCCCCACAAGTCTAGAAACACTATGTTTTTCCATATACTCAGACATATCTATACGAATAAAATGATCTTCCGAATCGAATAAGTTAGCTGCCAATGATTTTGCCAGCTCGGTTTTTCCAACGCCTGTAGGCCCAAGGAACAAAAAGCTACCAATCGGCTTGTTCGGGTCCTTGATGCCTGCTCTTGCACGCCACACAGCTTCGGTAACTAGCTGAACTGCTTGATCCTGACCCACTACTCTTTCTCCTAGAGTCTCCTTTAATCTTAAAAGCTTTTCTCTTTCTCCCTCCACAAGCTTTGTCACAGGTATACCCGTCCATCTAGAAATAATAGAAGCGATTTCCTCTGAAGTAACCTCCTCACGTAACAAGCGGGTTTCAGACTCGCTATTTACTTGTTGCTCATAGGTTTGCAATTCCTTTTCTAGTGTAGGGATTCGGCCATGTCTTAGCTCTGCAGCTTTGTTTAAGTCATATTTATTTTCTGCTTCTTCCAGCTCTCTTCGGTATCGGTCAAGCTCCTCTCTCTTTTGCTGGATAATTTGAATAGATTCTTTTTCATCCTCCCATTTTTTTCGCATCTCAAGAGTAGATTCTTCTAACTCATTTAGATCAGCACGCAGCTGCTCCAACCGTTTTTGACTAGCTGTATCTCGTTCCTTCATCAGGGCCTGCTCTTCAATTTGAAGCTGCATAATACGTCTTGTAATTTCATCTAATTCCTGTGGCATTGAATCTATTTCCGTTCGAATCATCGCGCAGGCTTCATCTATTAAATCTATTGCTTTGTCTGGTAGAAAGCGCTCTGTAATATATCTATTGGACAGCTGTGCAGCAGCGACTATCGCTCTATCATGGATTCTAACTCCATGATGCAATTCAAAGCGCTCCTTTAAACCACGCAAAATGGAAATGGTATCCTCTACTGACGGCTCTCGAACTAATACCTGCTGGAATCTCCGTTCTAGAGCTGGGTCTTTTTCAATATGCATCCGATATTCATCTAAAGTTGTAGCACCAATACAATGCAACTCTCCTCGAGCTAGCATCGGCTTCAACATATTCCCAGCATCCATTGCACCATCAGATTTACCAGCTCCAACAATAGTATGGATTTCATCAATAAAAAGAATGATTTGTCCTTCACTCTCTCTTACTTGCTTTAAGACAGCTTGGAGACGCTCTTCAAATTCTCCACGGTACTTTGCTCCAGCTATTAAAGAGCTCATATCAAGCTCAAAAATCTCTTTTTCCTTTAAACCCTCCGGCACATCCTTTTTCACGATACGTTGAGCCAGACCCTCGACGATAGCTGTCTTTCCAACTCCCGGCTCTCCAATCAGAACAGGGTTATTTTTCGTTTTTCTTGATAAGATTCGAATCACATCTCTTATCTCTTGGTCTCTACCAATTACCGGATCCATTTTTCCTTCTTTAACAGCTGTTATTAAATTTCGTCCATAGGTTTCTAAAGGACTTTTTTGGTCTTGTTGATTCATTTGCATTACTTTCAACTCCGTTCTAAAAAAGTTTGACCTTTCTTGACTATTATTAATAGTATTCCTTCTATCATATTTTGTAAAGAACAATGCTGGAATTATGCTATGATAAAAGAAACAATGGAAAGGCGGGGGTTATAAATGGACAATAATATGTTATTATCCCCAAGTGTTGTTTCTTTATTTCACCAACATGGTACGAATATTAAGGTAGACAAAGATAGACCTATTTTTAAAGAAGGCGAACAATCAAGTGATATATTTTTAATAATTTCTGGCTCTGTAAGTATTAATAAAGATACAGAGAGCGGGAAGCTAATGACATTACGAATCGTGGGTGCTACTAACTGTATTGGGGAAACTGCTGTTTTCTCGGATAACGCCGTACATAGCTTTTCTGCTATCACGATGGAACAGACCCAGCTAGCTGTATTAAACAGAAAAAGATTTGAAGAGCTATTAATAAATTCCACCGGACTGATGGTAGAGTGGACAAAGTACATCCAACTTATATACTTAAAAAATCAAACAAGGTTTCGAGATTTAATGCTAAATGGAAAAAAAGGAGCCCTCTACTCCACCCTAATTAGAATGGCAAACACTTACGGTATTTCTGAGGATGATGGGAGCATTAAAATAGACTACCCCCTGACCAATCAGGAGCTTGCAAATCTTTGTGCGATGAGCAGAGAAGTAGTTAATAGAATGTTGAATGACTTAAAAAATGAAGGAACAGTATCTTTTCATAAAGGATTCATCACTATCCATCGTTTAGATAGATTAAAAACTGAAAACCAATGTGAAGATTGTCCTCTATGTATTTGTAGAATAGATTAAGAAAACTGCTTATAAAAAAACAGCCGTGATGGCTGTTTTTTAACGTATTCCCAATGCAATTTTGGCATAGCGTGACATATTCTCTTTTGACCAGGGTGGGTTAAAAACAACGTTTACCTCTGTTTCTTTTACCTCTGGCAGTTCAGCTAGTGCAGTTTTTACTTGATCCACAATCATTGGACCCATTGGACAACCGATGGAAGTTAACGTCATAGTGACAGTAGCTTGTCCTTCTTCAGTCAAATCTACCTCGTACACCAGACCTAAATTAACTATATCGACTCCCAGCTCAGGATCGATCACATTTTCAAGGGCTGACATCATACTATCTTTCATGTCTTGATCCATTATGATTCCTCCTTACTTCTTCTTGTTTTATCATAACAAACTAACATCCTTATGCCAAACTGTTTGCCATCCATTCCGTTGCACGTAGCATTCCTTTTCGAGATACTGCATGTCCTGAAGATTTTTCACTCATAAATTCTATGCTTTCATCTCCGTATGTTTCTTGAAATTGTTGAATAAAGGCAGCAGTCGGCTTGTAAGGAACTACTTCATCCTTCTCTCCATGCCAAAAGAATAAATTTTTATCCTTTAGCTTATCCATTTGCGTCGTAGCATCGAAGACAGATAAGGTTGCAAACATCTTTTCTCTTTCATCATCAGAAAGTGGTATTTTAAAGCCTCTTATTTCAAACGTTGAAATTTGTTTCTTGGCAAATGTAACATAGCCCGGAGTTCCCATCATAATAGCAGCAGAATTTATCCATGGATATGCTGTTAAGCATCCAAGCGTAGTAATTCCCCCCATGGAAGTGCCTCCTATACCTACCTTTTGTGTGGTCAGGTAGCCTCTTTCTTTTAACTCTTCCTTAATTATACCAACCTCTTCAATAGACGTTAGTATAGTCTCCCAAAATCGAAGGCTCATTTGGATTTGATCCAGATTTTTTGTTCTTTCCCCATGTAAATGAGCATCAGGCAGTAATACACGACATCCTTTTTGCACAAGCTGATAGGCATAATGTAGATTATGCTCTTTTGCGCTTTCAAAGCCATGTAAAAAAATAACAATTGGAGTTTCGTCCCCCATATCGTCTTTGTATATATGTAGAAGAGGAATATTTCTCCATCTTTCTGATTGAACTATCATTTCCTGGCCACCTCCAATTATAATATTATCTTACCAAAGCATTTCCTGTTTTTCAAAAGAGGACACTTTCGTTTTGACGAGTGAACTTGAACAAGATACACTTTACAATAGAGAGGAGTTTTAGAAACATGGATCGACACTTAATAGTTTTAGATTTAGATGGTACTTTGTTAACCGATGAAAAGGTTATTTCTCCAAATACGAAGAAAGTTTTGCTTCAAGCGAAAGAAGCTGGTCATGAAGTAATGATTGCAACTGGTAGACCATACAGATCAAGTGAAATGTATTATAAAGAGCTCGAGCTACAAACCCCTA
>CAKQHO010000085.1 GCA_934234185.1 uncultured Psychrobacillus sp.
TGGTGCGGAAATCAATTCTACTTTCTGATTGATAGATTTCTTTGCATCCTAAATCAACCCTACTCTTTAACATAGCTAAATTAAAAAAAGACAGGCTTTCACCTGTCTTCACTGAACATGGATTAGCAAGAAGCTCCTCCAACGTAGCCGCCGTTGTTGCCATATCCAAAGCTAGCTGCAACGATAATCAATAAGATAAACAGAACAACTAGTAAAGCAAAGCCGGAACCTAAACCACCACCAGGACCATATCCACCTTGCCCTTGTCCGTAACATCCACCATTACTCATCTTGCACACCTCCTTTTTTACATAATTCATTCTATGAGAGAGATACAAAATGGACTGATTCATTCGTTTAGTTTTTACAATTCCTTACTCTTTTTTCTTTATAAATCCGAAAACCAAAATGGATATAAAATTTCAGGGTTTACCATTTACATATTTCAGCACTGAGGAAGGAGAAATGATAAAAATTATTAACGATTCCTACACTTTGGTTAACAATACCGTCAGCACAATAAAACAGCAATATATCTGTATTTTCATGTTTCTTTAGTTTAATTGCTCACATTCGAGGGTATTTGAAGGGGTGGAATGAACTATTAACCAAAGGAGGGTTTTATTTTGGCAGATGAAAAAGATTTAAAGCATGAAAAGGACCAAGAAGGTAAAAAAGAGTCACTTACAACAAGACAGGGGCATCCTGTAACGGACAATCAAAATATTAAAACGATTGGTAATAGAGGACCTGCACTTCTTGAAAATTATCATTTCATCGAAAAAATCTCTCATTTTGACCGTGAGGAAGTGCCCGAACGTGTAGTTCACGCGCGAGGAGCAGGAGCATTTGGTTATTTTGAAACCTACGGAAAAGTTGGTGATGAGCCTGTAGAGAAATATACTCGAGCAAAAGTATTTTCTGGTGCAGGAAAAAGAACTCCATTGTTGGTACGCTTTTCAACAGTTGCTGGGTCTAAGGATTCTCCAGAAACAGCTAGAGATCCACGTGGCTTTGCTGTGAAAATGTATACAGAGGACGGCAACTGGGATTTAGTAGGGAACAACCTGAAAATTTTCTTTATCCGCGATGCGATGAAATTTCCTGATATGATTCATGCTTTTAAAGCTGATCCAGCTTCTAATATTCCTAGCCCAGCTCGTATGTTCGACTTTGTTTCTCGTACTCCTGAAGCCACACATATGATTACTTTCTTGTTCTCACCATGGGGGATTCCAGCTACATATCGTCATATGCAAGGTTCTGGAGTTAATACGTATAAATGGGTTAATGATAAGGGAGAATCTGTTCTTGTTAAATATCACTGGGAGCCTAAGCAAGGCATTCGAAACCTGACACAAGAAGAAGCGGATGCTATACAAGCAAAAAATGTAGCTCACGCAACTCAGGATCTTTATGAGGCTATTGAAAGAGGAGAATATCCAGAATGGGAGTTATGTGTGCAAATTATGAGTGATGACGAGCATCCAGAGCTCGATTTTGATCCTCTAGACGATACTAAGTTATGGCCGCCAGAACAGTTCCCGTTCTTACCTGTAGGAAAAATGGTGTTAGATAGAAATCCAACAGATTACCATGCCGACATTGAGCAAGCAGCTTTTGGTACTGGGGTGTTAGTAGATGGACTAGACTTCTCAGAAGATAAAATGCTACAAGGACGTACATTTTCTTACTCCGATACACAGCGTTATCGTGTTGGTGCCAACTATTTAAAGCTACCTGTTAATGCGCCAAAGGTTCCAGTAAGATCGAACCAGCATAGAGGGCAAATGGCTCCTAATGTAGTAGAAGAGTTAGGTGGTAATCCACACATCAATTATGAACCATCCATGATAGGTGGACTTAAAGAAGCTGATAAGACTGATAGAGTGCCATATGAGCATCACTATAATGATAAAGTGACTAGTGCACCAATCGATCGAACAAACAATTATGGTCAAGCGGGAGAAACATACCGCAGCTTTGAGGACTGGGAAAGAGACGAATTAATTAAAAACCTTTCGGACGCTCTTTCTATCTGTGATTCCAGAATCCAAGAAGCAATGATTAACCACTTTACACAAGCTGATGAAGAATATGGTCGACGAGTGAAAGAAGGAATAGCGAAAAAGATGAAAGAAATGGAAGACATGAAACAAGCTGAATCACAAAGCACACCTGGCATGAATAAGGCTGCCGAGAGTGCTGAAGATACTGGCCACGAAGCAGACCCTTATTAAAGAAAAATTAGCCCCTTCTCATTAGAAGGGGCTCTCATTTTATTAGAAGGAGTGTTGAATATGAAGGTAATAGTGGTTGGAGCAAACGGGCAAATCGGACGAAGGGTAGTAAAGCAATTACAGGAGAGCGACCAGCATTCGGTGGTAGCGGTAGTACGTAAACAAGAGCAAGCTATAGAGTTACAAGAGAAAGGGATTGAGGCAGCTTTAGTTGATCTAGAAGGAAAGGTAGAGCAAATAGCTCAAACCTTTACAGGGGCAGATTGTATTATCTTTTCCGCTGGTTCAGGAGGTCATACTGGGCCAGATAAAACACTTTTAATTGATCTCGATGGAGCAGTGAAATGTATAGAAGCTGCAGAAGCGGCTGGAGTCGAACGATTTCTAATGGTCAGTGCATTTGATGCAGACAAACGAGAAAAATGGAGTGCAGAAATGCGTCCATACTATGTGGCCAAGCATTACGCAGATCGGATGCTCGAACAAAGTAGTTTAAACTATACAATCATACGTCCTGGTGGGCTAATAAACGATCCTCCGAAGGAACGAATTATAGCAGGGGTGGAGGCAGAGCCGAACACTATTTCCAGAGATGATGTAGCCAGCGTATTAGTGCAAGCTATTGACGAGCCGAATACCTACCAAAAGTCCTTTAATCTAGTAAATGGTCCTTTCGAGATTAAAGAGGCACTTCAGAAGCTTTAAGATATCACCGAAATAGAAGAGGCATTCAGAGGAGAAATCTATTCTGGATGTCTTTTTAGGAATAGGTTTAAACAATTAAGTAAGAGGCTTAAACCATGGAAAATATTGATAAGCGAAATCGATTAGACGAAGAAATCTTTACCTATCGAATAACAAAAGATAAGAAAGTATTTATCTCCTTTCAAGGAAGACACGTTACAACACTTGCAGGAAAATCGAGTGAAAAGTTTTTAAGTAAGATCAATTTAGCGGATTTCAAAGAAGCCCAATTACTAATGGCGAAGGCAACAGGAAACTTTAAACATGGGAATGAAAAAGACCACAAGTAATGTAAGCTTAATATATATATTGATTGAAACCATGAATCCTGTATTCACGGTTTCTTATTATCCAGCCATAGTGCCTAATCCCTCGAAGTTAAACGGGAGCGGTTTGCAGTAGCTGAAGTGCTACCTACGCTCTGTCTTCCATTTGCTATTTGGGGGTAGAGATGGGCACTGGTGCATTCTCATTACTCCATATATTCATATCCTGGAAAACGTACAACCTCCCACTTCTCTTTTCTAAGTGAGTCGATGACATCTTCACCAACATTTAAATTGCTCTTCACTAAACGTTTAGGAACAAGGGCCATCCATTGAGTTAAGGATATATCTTTATACAAGGGAGCCTTAAATACTTCTAGATACCATAAAGAAGTATTCCCTGTATTTTGTATATAGTGCCCGTAACAGAAAGGCATATAGCCTACATTGCCTGCTCTCACATCGAATGTACGAGCAGTACCATCAGCTGCATAACCCGTCATCCGACCTTGACCAGTTAAGAAATATTGAAATTCATCATTGTTAGGATGCCAGTGAAGCTCGCGCATGGCACCAGGTAAAATTTCTACTAAAGCTGCGGAGATATGCTGCGAGACCGGGAAATTGCTAGAGTCTACCACTCTTACAGATCCACCAGGAGAGGTA
The DNA here is from genome assembly GCA_934234185.1 of uncultured Psychrobacillus sp. Classification (GTDB taxonomy): domain Bacteria; phylum Bacillota; class Bacilli; order Bacillales_A; family Planococcaceae; genus Psychrobacillus. The sequence continues at coordinate 3,917 of CAKQHO010000085.1, forward strand.
ATTGGCTTCTGTCCCAAAAGAGAATGAGAAAACTGTCTTGTACCGAACGGGCTAACTGGTTCCACCTTTTCGATAGGTCCAGGAACTGTTGACTGATAAATATATTTTTCTGCCTTTGGTATAGTAGAGAACGCATTTTCTGGCAGCCCAAAATTAGCCGACAACACTTCCTTTGGTGTGTGTGCAAACCAATCAGAGATGGTAAAGGTATCAAGATCTGAGAAGTTTCCATTATCAAATACAAGTAAAAATTCGCAGCCTTCCTCCAGTCCTTGAATAGAATGAGGTATACCAGGTGGGAAGTACCATATATCACCTGGACCAACATCGGCTATAAAGTTTTTTCCGTTTTCGTCTACAGCAGTAATTCGTGCTCTTCCTACAAGCATATAAGACCATTCTACTTCTTTGTGCCAATGAAGCTCGCGTACTCCACCGGGAGTTAATCTCATATTAACTCCTGCAAGGGTGGTTGCCACTGGTAATTCTCTAGCAGTTATTTCTCTAGACCATCCACCAGGCTTTAAGGTCATGCTTGTATCAGAAAACGAAAAGGTTAAATTCGGAACTGTTCCTGCGTCCGTAATAGGGGGAACCAGCATATCCGGATTTTCAATAGCTCTTATAATATCTCTTGGACCAAGATCAGTAGCTCCGGAACCGTCGATTTTTCTAATGGGCTCCGGAACAGCCCAAGGAGGTACACATCTTAACAAATCCTCATAAGTAAACTTATTATTGCTCAGCATTACCACTCCTTTTAAGCCAATAAAATAATATATGAAGATATTGGGCTATATGTTAATATGAACCAAAGGAGAGATGATTAAAATGAGAGATATACCTATAAAGGTGCAACAAGCATTAGATAGTTATTTTGATAAAATGGACAGCCAATTTCCAGACCTTTTTCATTCCTTTTATCTTTACGGATCCGTATCGTTAGGTGAATTTCAAGATACATACAGCGATATTGATTTTGTAGGAGTCATACATAGAAATTTATCAGACTCAGAGCGGGTGAACCTCCAACAAATTCATCTGGAGCTACAAGCAGAGATTCCTTCTATCATTTTTGATGGCTGGTATTTCGTCCAAGAGGATTTTCATTTATTACAGGAAAGATCTGCAACGGGTCTCCGGGTCAATGAAGGAAAAATCTTAGGCAGTGTCCCATATGAAAAGGATTCAATTGATGCCTTTCAGTTAAAAACCTATGGGATTACATTAAAGGGTCAGCAGGCTACAGAATTGCCGTTCATACCAGACTGGGATACTCTACTCTCCAATATGAAGGATAATCTTAATAGCTATTGGGTAAATCTTCTAAACAGAAGCAGAATGGCTACTATCGAAAATATAGAAGATATTGAATGGGGTGTTCTTGGTATTTCTAGACTTCTTTACACCTTTACAAAGAGGGATATCATATCAAAGGTAGGAGCGGGGGAGTTTGCGATGAGAAGTCTTCCGTCTAAATGGCATCCTATTCTTCAAGAAGCTATTGACTATAGAAGAGGAATACTTTCTACCTCCTATGCTTCGAAGGAAGAGAGAAGCGAAGATACAAAAGCATACATAGAATTTCTTATCCAAACTTGCAACGAGTTATACGACTTACAGGAAAGTGTACGTTAGAAAAACCTATGTAATTTTGCTGTAACAGTTTTAAAGGAGGGAGAATAATTGGTATACAGAGGTAAAGCAGAGCGTGGTATTTTACTTTTTTTATTTGCGTTAATGGTGGGTTTATTAATAACCAATGTTACTGGTGATAATTTTTCCAAAGAATTATTATATTTTCACATAGTGTCTCTATTATTCTTAATAGCATCATTTTTTATAAGATATAAGTTGGAAATAAAAGAAGGCTATCTGATATACCAATTACTATTCTTAGAAACATCACTTTATAAAAGGATGATACACCCTAGTCAAATAACTCAAATAAAATTTGTACGTTTTGGTTGGGCAACTAAAGGAGCTATCATTCAATCCAAAAAAGGTCTTAATATTCGAATTTTTAAATTAGAGCCTAACAATGTGTTTTTAGATATACTTGATTACGCATTTATTCATTCCATTCCAATCAAAAAAACAAAGGATTATCAAATTTTAGAAAAAATGAGGTAGCTATGTTTTTTGGCAAGAATAACATAAAAAAGCTTGGGAGCATTCCCTAGCTTTTTTATGTATAAACGCATCTCAATATCTATAAGTTACCAAAGTTTTATAAATATTTAAAGGATGTAAGGCAAATTTAGAGAATATTGAAAGACTGCAGTTTAGTAACATATAGAGAGGAATGACAAGATGTCATCGTTAAAGGGGAAAATCGCAGTAGTAGCTGGAGGTACTCGGGGGGCAGGCCGAGGTATTGCAGTGAAATTAGGAGAAGCCGGGGCAGTAGTGTATGTGACAGGAAGAACTACTCGCGATAATCAATCTCCAATGAGACGTAAGGAAACGATAGAAGAAACGGCAGAAATGGTAACAAGTGCTGGAGGATTAGGAATACCAGTAAAAGTAGACCATACTGTGGAATCAGAAGTAATCAGGCTATTTGATCGAATAAATAAGGAGCAAGGAAGACTAGATATCCTAGTAAACGACGTGTGGGGTGGAGATCCCCTTACTGAATGGGGAAAACCAATCGGAGAACACGATTTACATAAGGGACTTCAAATGCAAAAACAAGCAGTTCACTCACATATCATCACAGCACATTACAGCATTCCTTTATTGAAAGCAAATGAAGGTGGACTAATTATTGAAATTACGGATGGAGTAGATTATCAACCACGTGGAAACTTCTATTATAGCCTTGCAAAAATATCTACTATTCATATGGCCCAAGCAATGGCTCAGGACTTAAAGAAATACAATATTACTTCCATTGCAGTTACACCTGGTTTTCTACGATCAGAGGCTATGCTCGAACATTTTGGTGTTACGGAAGAAAATTGGGAAGAGGGAGCAAATATAGATCCTCATTTCATTGCATCCGAATCACCGTATTATATTGGAGAAGCTATCAAGCATCTCGCTTCGGATCCTCATATAGCTGATAAAACAGGTGAAGTTTATAGCACGTGGGAGCTCTCCGAACTATACGGTTTTACAGATGTTGATGGAACGAAACCACATTGGGGAAATTATTTTAAAAGTGTAGGCAGCGAGTAAGGGACTGGTGAAACTCCTAGCAACGCTTGGTAGAGTAGCCCTAAGATTCCTGGATAAATATATGGAGGCTACTCTCTATCGTACCCAGCACGATGATCGCCCGTCCAATTACCAAGAGGAAAGTGCCCTCTATCATGCCGGCTATGGTATGCATGAAAGAGGAACGAACAAAGGCTGGATTCGTGAAAAGAGCTACTATGTAAAAGCTACAAAGAATCCAGTGTTAACCTATGCTATTGCGGTAGGGGTAGGAGCAGCGATTTGGTCGGCTTGGAATAAAAAATAAGATATGATAGTCGAGTGAGCTTATCAAGAGATAGGCTCACTTTTTTATATAAGATTGATGGAATGCTCCTTAAAAAATTCTATTGTTTTCGTCCAAGAATCTATGCTTGCTTTAGCGGTATCTCTTTTATTTCCACCAGTAAACTTATTGGTGGCTAGGTTTATATAAGGAACGCCAGCTTCGTGACCTGCTCCTGGATAAACGATATGCTCATAGGGAAATGAAAAGTGTGCATCTTTTAAGCGTTTTAGCCCAAGCTCATTGGTTGCTACTGAATCGTAAATGGCATCTGCGTCACCAGATATCATGAGAATGGGGCCATTTATTTTCTCGAGTGGGATCGTGGCTCCGTCCGTAATTGCTTGATCAGCGAGTAAAAATTCATACCATATTTTCAATGGGTTTTCTCCTAGTTTTCTTAATCGTAAGCATTCCGTCGCAATCTCCGGAGAGTTCGTGGGGCGAGCAAAGGGGACCGCTTTCCCTTCATAAGTCCATGATGGTGGCAAGTGATTATCGGTAGACCAGGGAACGATCCCGCTCATGGAAACAGAAGAACCATGTAAGGAAACGACTGCTGTAATCTCAGGAAAGCAACTTGCTGCCAATAAAGCTAGTTCACCACCTTTCGATGTGCCGTGAATCCCTAGCGATCCTTCTTTTACCAGCTCGCAATCCCTCATCCAATTGATTGCAGCTTGCATATATTCGAGTGGTATTTCAACCAACTGCTTGGGTAGATGCTCAACACCCCAATAACCAAGTGCAAGCACATGAAACCCATGCGAAGCGAGTAATGCTGCAGGATATTCATAAATACCTCCCTCAGAACCACCGATGACAATGATTCCAGGTCTCGGCTTTTTATCTTGGTGTGCAAAAAAGGTACCTACTAACCCCTGATTTCTAACATTCTGTCGCATTATATCAGGAGCCTTCCATAGACGAGTGATTTCCTGTTTATCAAGAATGTGACCATTAGAGAGTTCCAGAGATAAAACCATCTGTTGAGGAGCTAACTTGGAGTAACTTTCGTTTAGAGACGGCTCTGTCTTCTTAAGCTCCTGGGTATAAAATAATCCCATTCCGTCGATATAGGAATACGTGCCGCCGATTGGAGCAGCGGTTTCCAAATCTATTACTCCCTCATGATCTGCTTCAAAAATTGCATACGACTCAAAATGAAATAGCTGACTCGGACTGGCAGCTTGCCTTTGTAAGCGGATTATTGCTTGTTCTCCTGGTGGTAAATGAAAAGCTTTTATCGAAATTGGCCTATCTACCATGCTTATTGGCTGGCTAATCCATAGCTGTGGCTTTGTTATGTTCTCTCCCAAATTATTTCCCCCTTTCGTTTAACTTTCCACTAAACAAGGGGTTTTTCCTTCTATTCATTCTCCTGATAAAAATAAAACATATCCTGGAGAGATAGCTTCTCAAAAACACCAACAAAATAGGCCGCTGGATTTTTCACTGTCTTTGTTTTCATTGCCTGCAAGGAAATAATCAAGGCGCGGTAGCCATTCCTTTCATAATCACTCTGAAATTGTGGGAAGTTCGAAATAACCTTGCAGGTTAGAATCTTATAAGCTCCAAATAACTTCCTAACAAGTATTCGATCATTTCCGAGCTTAGCAACGATTGCTGCTTTAAAATGGTCATAAAAGGTTTGGGCAGGTGGATACGTAGTATTTAATAAATTATTAAAAAAGATTAAAGGAATAAAGGATTCTTTCTCATCAGTTGCTTTCTCAACCTTAGGCTCTACTAGGGTTTTATTCTCCGAGCGGCCTGTCATTTCCCCCTTGTCATCAGCCGGTAAGATCTGAAGAATGTTTGCTCCATGCCCTTTCGTCACTCTACGGATAGTAGTTATCTTTTGGATAATAAAAAGACTCTCCAGCTTTCGTAGTGCTCTCCTAACTGTAGACTCGGATTTTCCAACGAATCGACAAATAGTCTCCACCTTTAAATGGGCAGCCCCGGGGTATTTACAGCAATAGTTTGCTAGCACAGATAAAATAGTCCGATCCGTATCATGCAACTTGTCCGAATGTTGAATTGAATGCTTACTAATATGAATATCCATTTGCTCAACAGTAGCAAAAGTTTGATAAGAAGTAAGATAAATAGTCATCTAATATCCCCCTGAAAATTTTTTTCCTTCATCAATTAAATAGAAAGAAAACAGGGGGATGGATACAAGGAAAGTGGATATTTTGACAATTTCCTTAAAATGGTACAATTGTACTGGTGAGGAAGGGAGCTGGTGGATATAAGGTGGAAGGCGCTACAGATGAAATCAAGATCGGAACCCCAGACTTAAAAATTTATGCTACATTATCAAAACTTTTTCCAAAGTTATAGGTCTAATAGATAGGAACGAATGAAAGGGGTGAAATTTTGAACGAAAAAATATTAGTAAAAAAAGCAATCAAAGGTGATGAACAGGCATTTTTAGAATTATTGCATTCATACGAAGAAACATTATATCGAACAGCTTTTTCTTATTTGAAAAATGAAGAGGAGGCTCTAGAGGCTATTCAGGAGATAACATACAGAGCTTATAAAGGCTTAAAAACTGTGAAGCAATCAGACTATTTTAAAACTTGGCTAGTAAGAATCATGATAAATTACTGCCTGGATGTTATTAAAAAAAGTAAGAGGGAAGTTTTGGATGAAAGAATGCTGAACATGCATGGAATAACAGAGGATTTTACTTTTTTGGAGGTCGAAGAAGCGCTTTTAAATTTATCTGATTACGAAAGAGAGTTATTACATTTAAAGTACTTTGAAGATGTCAAAATAAAGGAAATTGCTGAGATGTGGAATACTCCCGAAGGAACGATAAAAACACGGTTACATAAAGCATTGCGAGCGCTTAGGGCAGGAATTGAAGATAAAGGAGAGGTTAAACGTGTTTGAGGAGGAAAAAGAAAAGCTGAATAACAGAAAGAAAACCTTTGAACAAGTGGAAGTATCTAAGGACAAGCTTCATTCTGCAGTACAACGTGGATTTGAAAAAGCAAAAAAAGAACGAATGATAAAAAGAACGAAGCTAATAAAACGAAGCTCATGGTCAATTGTTATTGCTGCAATACTTTTCATCTCGTTTATCACATCTATTTCTGTATCTTCTGTTCTTGCTAACAAGGTTGCATCTTTACCTGGAATGGAACGAATTGTTGGTCTTCTACAACAAGATAGAGGTTTAACCGCTGCAATAGAAAACGACTTTTATCAATCCCTAAATATATCTCAAGAGAAGAACGATATTACGGTGACTCTCGATGGGTTCATAGCAGACAAAAAGGGCATGGTTGTTTTTTATTCTGTTGAATCAAATAAGGAGGATCATCCTTTAGAAATCAACTATTTAAAGCTAATGAATGAAAAACACGAAAATTTACCAATACGTGATACTACTTTCTGGGCTTCGGGCAGACCAAAAATTGAAGAAAAAGTATTTAGCTCTATGATGACTATGGAAACCATTGAAAACCATATAGTAGGTGATGGTAATCTTTTATGGGCTATTGGCTTGAAACACGGAGATAAGGTGGAGCACTTTAAAATCCCTTTCAAATTTAAAAAATCAAAAGTAGTTAGTAAAACATTTGATTTAAAGAAAGAAGTTATGATTGAAGGGCAAAGAATTACTGTAGAAAAAGTTATAATAAACCCAATTCGTGCAGAAGTTAAATTAAAGCCTCATCCGGATAACTCAAAAAAAATCTTATCATTTAAGAATTTAAAATTTACAAATGACTTGGGAGATGAATGGGTTATTAATAATATTGGAACAACATTTTTTAGTTCGGATAAAAACGAATGGACAATCACTCTTCAAAGCCCTTACTTTAATAAATCTAATAATCTAAACCTCGTGTTTGGAAAAATAGAAGCAATTAACAAAGAAGATGCTTATATCTTAGTAGATACCGAATCTAAAAGGTTTTTAAAACAACCCGATGAGTCCCTTTTCACCAATCTCAAGATTGAGAACAATAAAGTGAGCTTTACAATGGATGTGAAGGGAGACTATAGAATGCTATTATCATCGAATTTTGTGGATAACAAGGGAACGAATTATTCTATAAAATATGACTTCTCAAACCCTATCCCGGGTGTAAAATATGTAAATGGATCATTGCAGAAAACTGCTGAAAAAGAATTACTCTTTGAATTTGAGCTACCGACCGACCCAATAGAAAATCCCTTAAGGTTCGAAATAGTACAATACCCATCATGGATAGAGGAAGATTTGGAAATAGAGGTTAAATAGTAACAAAGAGACTTCTGGGTGGGGGGATGAAGACCCCCCCACCAATCAAAGTTTCACTGTATTCAAAAGTAACGGGTTCGGTTTTGGAGTACAAAACATAAAAAAGAACCCTAATTGGTTTAGATTTGACATTGTAATTTGTACGGTGATTAACAAGGAAAATAACACAATAAAGGAGCTTGAATAACCAAAGCTCCTTTTGTTTTATGAATTGTAATGATATCTTCTTCAATGTAGTGTAGTGCTTTAATTAAATCTCATAATTTAATGCGAAGAAAAATTCCTGCTTTCAAAAGAGAAAGAAGGGATTTTTGGTGTTTTAATAGACTTAGGATATTAGAAAAATAGCGGCCCATTTTGAAGTAAAGCACCCTATAGTTTTAATTAGATAATCTTTATACTGTTTTTAGAGCAAGTTTAACTGAAGTATTTATTCGCTCTTTAAACACACCATTTTTATCAATAGCTAATAATTCTTCTTTTAAATTTTTTTCAAATGAATCAACGTTTTCTCCTAGAAAGCGTTTAGCACCAAAAGAAGTAGAATAGTGATTTCCGATTATAGATTCTATTGTCCATATCTGTTCATATGAAGGTAATTGATAAATCTCTAAGTCGAATTTTGAATCTGATATAATTTCCTGATGGCTAACAGATGGATGGCTGTATGTAATATTCCCTGCTCTTCTTTCAATCCCATACCACTGTTTTACAACTTCTTGAACTATCTCTTGCCATGGTAGAAGCACTTGATCAGGAGAGTAATTATCTATAATAGCTATTCCACCACCAACATCCATGATTTCATGTAAACTGTCTAGAACAGTTGGTCTATCCATCCAGTGAAATGCCTTTGCAATAGTTACAAATCTAAAGGTCGTGTTGTTATTACGTTTATATTTTTCTAAATCACCAATTAGCCACTCTGTATTTTCAGCTCTATTTTCCTTACTAATTCTTTCAGCCTCCTGAATCATTTCAGGCTCTGTATCTAACCCTATTACTTTTTCAAACCAATCGGCGAACCTTAGTGATAATCGACCATCACCGCAACCTAAATCTAACATATTGCCATGACCATCTAAAGAAAACCTATTTCTTAAATATCTAATTAAGTTTGCAGAATACATTGGTCGATAGCGAGAATAATACCAAGCTGTGCCTTTAAACAAATCGTCCCCATAATCTTTCATTGAATCGTCCTCCTTAAATCCTCAAGTCTTCCTAAATTAAACTGCCGCGGTAACTTAATAACAAAGGTTCTATTTCTTCTTTATATAAGTCACCCAAGTTGATGCCCCAAGCAGTTGCATGGACAACGGGATCGTATTTAACGTTATTTTTCAGAAGGGAATAGATTAAATTAGCCAATTTACTACACAAATGACCAATTGCTTTTTTCTTACTCATTCCTTACGGTCATAAAATGCTTTGAAAACCATAGGGTGAGTTTTACCATTTGCCAATATTATTAAAGTCATCTGATATAGAACATGACGCGCGTCTCGAACCCTACTTTTATTTTTTTTAGTCCCTTTTACTGAAGTCTCAGATTGTATATTTCAGCCGATATGCCTAAGTATTTCTTGAATTCTTTATATGTATTGGATCGCTCAATATCACCAATAACACCACTTTACCAATATTCCAACCAAGTGTATATCCATCAGGGGAGTATTTACTATCCAGTAATTCTTTTGCTTTCTGTTGTCATTCGTATGTATCGTTCCATTCTTCTTTTGTTAATTCAAAGGCATTTGTGTGATGTTTTTTAGGAACTATTAATCCGCAACCTTCAAGAACATCTTGCTATTTATTGTGTTGTAAGAAAAAGCAAGTTTCATTTTCAAAAACTATGTTCTGGTCTTGATCCCTGTTACGATTACAAAAAGGACAACTTGAATCGTAATTCATACATACCTCCAAATATTAGAAAATCTTCTATAGAAGTTTACTTGTTTCTTGTTCAAACCGACCCCGTTTCTATAATAAGGAATTCAACAAAAAAAGCATTAATCCCTTCTTGGATCAACGCTCCCGTAGTTTAAAAAGGACTTTTTTCTTTTCCTCTATTTTTCTTACGGTAAAAAAAACGCCATAGGAAAAAACTAGTCCATGCTATTACCAATACAAACAAAGGAATATACTGATATTTTTGTTCAATAAAAAATATAAAGATACTTCCTATAACAAACGTTGGAACCGCAAAATAAAACCACATTCTTACTTCCTTGTTTTTAAAACTCAATTCAAATCGTTCGCTCATATACTCCACCCCGTTTATAACTTTCTTTTACTATACTTTAATACGCGCGAAACTATTGAAAGTTCCGATTTTACATGATATTTCCATTTTTATTTAAGCGAAATCCATTTTCTTTATTTAACTAAACTGCCATTCAAAAGTAGAGCACTTTTTAGTTGAAATGAAAAGGCAGGATGAGGAAAGAAGGAATTTGTCGAATTTCCACCGAAATATAAGTAGTAGAGTGGAGTGCTTCTCATGATGAAATTGGTTAAGTCGCTTTCAGATTCATTTCGAGATGAAATAGGTGGTTTTCTAAATTCAAATATGGAGGCTCCCAAAGAAAAACTAGTCAGGGTTTCATGGGAAAAAGATACATACACATTTGATGACATATTGCACCATCTAATTACACATGAAATTCACCATATTGGACAGCTTTCCGTTTGGGCAAGAGATATAGGACTTCATCCTGTGCCTGCTAACTTTATCGGAAAAAAGTTACCGAGGGAGATGAATAATGAACATGAATAAAAAAACATATCTAAGTATGGAAGAGATTGTTTCGATTCCAACATTATCAGAAACAACCATTAGTGAGGATGGCAATAAAGTAGCGTTTGTGAAGAAAATAGCTAATTGGAAGGACAATACATATCAGAACCATATATGGATATTTGAACGAGACAAGGGGCAGTGTCTCCCAGTAAACACTAGGGATATAGAAAATACTCAGCCTGTATGGTCCCCAGATTCAAATGATATTGCTTATCTTTGCCCAGTTGGGGAAGGGGAAAGGAAGAAAAATCAAATATTTGTAAAGTCCATAAAAGTTGATAAAGAGGTTCAAGTCACTAATGAGAAAGAAGG
>CAKQHO010000086.1 GCA_934234185.1 uncultured Psychrobacillus sp.
GCATACACCTGTGCCCCAAAGCTTGAAATCAGCTTGCTCGTTACAAATGTCCACAAATGATAAGTGGCTTTTTTTAATTTTAATGTTTCATCCATGTTTTTATCCCCTTTGTTCAAAAAGTTTAATTTAATTAAACAAAGAATAACATATCATCACTTCCATTTCAACCTAAAGTTTAATATAATTAAACTAATAAGAAAGAGGTGAGGATAATGCCTACATTAGGTGAAAGAATTCGTACGATTCGAAAGCAAAAGAAAATGACACTTGATGCGTTAGCAGGTAAAGAACTAACAAAAGGCATGTTAAGCCTTATTGAAAACAATAAAGCAAATCCTTCTATGGAAAGCTTAAATTATATAGCTAAACAATTAGATGTAAACGTATCGGAGCTTTTAGAGGAAGTCAGTCAAGAAGAGCTTAGAGAAGTTTTAGAGAAAGTAGAGCTACTTTTAAATACCAGTTTCGATGCTCTTAAAGATGAATATAGTCAGGCGATTGAGTTAATATCCCCTTACATCCCAAATCTAACTAATGGCTATGAAGCAGCACGACTTTTAGATATATATAGTAGATGTTTATATTTAGAAAAAAAAACCGAATGGGAGGAATACTGGGAACGGGCTGCTGATATGTATGAAAAGCTTAACATAACCAACCGAAGGGCTAAGCTAGGTATACTCAAAGTTGATCAATATTTTTCTAAGCACAACTATGAGAGTGCATTAAGTGCATTACTTAAAGAACGTAAGCAGTTAGAATCCACCGGTATTTGGATAGATCATTTATCTATACTCGATTACAATTATTTAGAGGCAACCCTTTACTTTGCGTTAGGAAACTATACTAAAGCAATAGAGGTGATGGAACAAGCAATCAATTATTCCACTAGCAACAAAATCTTTTATCGCCTAGATGATTTGTATCGGTTAGCTAGCGTTTACTCTATAATGGTTCATGACGAGGAACAAGCTAATTATTATTTAGAAAAGCTACGTGCATATTTTACTTTTACAGAAGACAAGGAAGCTGATTCCTTTGTAACCATCGCTAAAATTCATCAGCTAAACTTTTATAAGCAAGAATATGAAAAAACTTATGCGTTGTTTCTTGATCTAAAGAAAAAGAAATGGGAAGAAAATCTAACGAAAATCTCCATTCCATTTTATCTACTTGAGCACGGTATTACGCTGTATGGAATGGGACGGTTTGATGAAGCCATTGACCAATTAAAAAAAGTTAGTATTCCTGAATTTATCCACCATCCAATCGATTTATCTTTATTTTATCGACTGGATGCCTATCTCGCAGTAAGTTATGATGCAATTGGAAAACATCAGGAAGCCATTAAGCATGCCAAAGCAGCTGTACAAAATATAGCAGACATGCCTGATACTCCTTATAAACAATTTATCAATGATACTTACCTAAATTTACTAAATAAATAAATTTTCCTATCTTCCTTATTGGAAATATGGTGATGTTTAATCGAAAATGTGGTTAGCAATTGTCTGTAACATAGTTATTGAGCTTTGCTTCCTTGTTTAATATTTATTAGATAAACAAGAAAAATAAATCGAGCCTTGAGGATGGTAAGTTAGTGCCTCCCTAAAGCTCGATTTTTTTATTCATTCACTCATGATACTCTTTATAATTATCTAACCAAGCAGTAAATTTTCTCCAATCATCCTCGAACCCTGGCTGTATACATGAAATTTGAATGAATCCACGATTCTCGAGATATTCACTGCGATAATGTAAATCAAAGCCTGACATTCTAGCATCCTCTACTAAATGTGGGTGCTCTTTTACAGTGAAGGTAAAAATCATTGGATAGCTAAGCTTTGTAAACAGCTCTATACCGTGCTGTTTTATTTCCATTTCTACTAATTGTAGCCGCTTTCCAAGAAGCTTATATCTTTCTCCATTGTCATAAGCGGTAAGCGCCCTTTCGAGACTATGTACGAGTTGGGAAGGAATAGTATAGGGAATTCTTCCATTAGATTGTAAGCCTATATCTAAATAAGCAGGAATTCGCTCACAGGCTACAATAGGGGTATTAGAGAATAGAAAAGAAAGACCACTAATAGAACCAATGGCTTTTCCGCTGACTGCTGTTGCCAAATAGACATTTTGCAGTGAAAAAGGTAAGGCACCAAAAGAGCTAATACAATCTACACACAACAAAACGTTGTATTTTTTACATAAAATACTTATTTCGTCCAAGGGATTAAGCATACCAGTAGATGATTCACCATGTGTCATTAGTAGCCAGCAGTAATTACCTGTTTTAAGCTTTTCCTCTACAACAGCCAAATCAAAGGCTTGCCCCCATTCCCAATTCAACGCATCAAAGGCGATGTCCCATCTAAGTACTTGTTTTTCCAGCCTTTCTCCAAAAGCCCCATTTGTTAAGACTAACCCATCCTCCTCTAACACCTTCAGTTGGGCAATCATCGCTTCATTTGCTAACGTACCACTCCCAACTAACATATGGGTATATTTAGCACCACTTAACTTACCCAACTTTTTCTTTACACTAGCTAACTGCACTGAAAATTCATGTGAACGATGTGAAATTGGTTTTTCCAAAAACGTCTTTTGTACGGAATCAGAGAGCTCTACAGGTCCTGGATAAAAGGAATGCCTCTTTTGTTTAAACCGAGCTGCCACTGAATTTTCAAATCGCTCTCTTGTTAATACCATAGGGATAAATAGAGCACCCTCTGTTCCTATCGGTTCGGCAAAAGGCTCAAATCCTAGTTGATTGTAAAGCTTTTGTTCGCGTATCGTACCTGACACAACGGCTGCTCCGTATCCATTTTCATATGCATAGTCAGATAAAGCTCTAGCTAAATAATAAAATACTCGTCCATTGCGATGTTTCTTATCAACGGCCAACAGACGCACTTCACATAGTTGACCCTGAAGAGCATCCTCAGGCAGATGCCCTTCTATTGGACCAATTTTTTCATCTAATGAAAATGGGCGTTCCGCTCGGAAAGCTACCATGCCTGCTAATTCCTTATCCTTTAATACAATTACATAAACATTTTCAGAGTGATATGGATCTTCTCTCATTCCACTTGAGTTAGACTCATGCTGGGGAATCTCCTCCACAAAGGTTGCATAGTTGAGTCTAGCTATCGCTTCAAACTCTTCTTCTGTACGAGCAACTTTACACCAATACATCTCATCCCTCCTACCTATTCACTAGTATGACCTCTGTTCGAGCGTCTTTCCAACAAGTAAATACTTATTGCAAAGAACGCTGCTGATAAAAGTATCATTACTAGTAAGTACGTAGAAACAGCATAAATGGTTTCCCCATATATGGTAACTCTCTTTAATGCTTCCATTCCATAATAAACAGGAGATATCCACTTTAGGCTAAGTACTATACTGGATTCTACAATCTCTAACGGCCAGAATGCTCCACCTAGCATAGCAAAAGCAACCGCTAGTAAGCTTGTGGCTATACCTGCCTGACTAATATTTTTTACAAGGGCTATAATTAGTAATGAAATGGAAATAACGAATAATACATAAAAAGCTAAAATAATTATTACTTTTCCTAACCCGCCGTACATATTTGTTCCAATTACAAAATGGAATAACAATGCAACTAAAATCAACTGACAAAAACCTATTAAAAAGCTGAAGGATAGATGTCCTAGATATAGCTTTATTCTACTTAGAGAGGTGAGCCTCATCCTATTCCAGATACCTGATAATTTATCCTCTAGGATAAATTGGACGTTAGTAGAAATTGTATAATATACAAAAAACAGCATGTAACCAAATAACACACTAAGAGATCCATCATATCTAAAGACTTGTTTGTCATTCATTGATGACATTTCTAAATTAAAAGCTTTTGTCTCCTGAATTTCGAATTCAATTTCTCTCCATTTTTCTTGTCCGACCATTTCAGTTATCTGATGTTGAAAGAGCAACTCATTATATAAATGACGAATTAAAAAGGTAGCTTCAACAGCCAACGGAGTATTACTTCCCGTTAAAATGGAGAAGCTCTCCTCATTTAGCTTGATTGACACTAATTCATCATCTTCCCTTTGAAGTTCTGCTTCCTTTTCAAGAATCTCTTCGACATCCATTCCATCTAATTCCTTAAGCTGTCTAACAATCTCCTTACTATTGCTAGAACCATCCGTCACAGCATATATGGTAGGGTTACTTTCTGAAGAGGAGCTCAGAATAAGAGCAAAAACAATCATCATCCCTGTTGTTATCAAAAATTCTAAAGGTTTTCTTTTTAAATTTAAAAATCTAGCAATCCATATCCCCTTCATATCGCCATCCCCTTTTTTGGGAAAATGAAAACAGATAGTAGGAGAATCAACAGAACCCAGATACCTAGACTAGATGCATACGGATAAATCTCCGAAAATTCTTGGGATTTTTGTATAACAAGTATCATTTTCATTGCTGACCCATTCGGTGTTAAAGAACCTATAGAAGCCAATGATTCTGAAAATGAACTTATATCAAGGAAGGAGCCACCCAAGAAAGCAAACAAAGATACGATTACACCGGTAAAAATATTTGCAATTCCTTCTTTTTTAGATCGCAGCTGTGAAATAGATAGAAATGCACTTAAACTTCCTACAAACAAACTAAACAAGAGAACCACCAAAAACATTGCTCTCCAATCTATCCATTCCACCCCTAAAACAAGCCATCCATAGCCCAACAATAAGAGTTGCTGAACTAAGCTAACACAAATACCGGCTACAAAAATAGAAAAAGCATACACTACTGGAGAGACATTCCCGAGCAACATACGGTTATATACCTTCCAGTAGACTTCTCGAAAGGAAAAGCCAGCAAGAAAGGAGGGAACATATAGCGCAAACATTACTAACATACCAATAGTATAATAGACAGAAGCAGGAACATTTCTTTCTCCTTCTTTCAAAGGCTGAATCACTTCTTCCACAGATTTACTTTTGCTTACGACCTCAGCAGGGTTTAATCCTACTTTTAAAAGAGCTAATGATTGTGTATAGTCTCTTTGCCATTGTTCCAATATAGAACGCGCTAAAGAAGCTCTAATCGTGTTAGACTGATTAAGGTAAATTTGTACCTGTGGAGCTTCTTGTTCATTAAAATAAACATTCTTAATATAATCTAAATGGAAGCCCTTCGGAATATAAACAATAGCGTCGTAGTCTTCCTCCTCTCGAATCTTTTCTAGTTGATCATGGTCTTTTTTCTCTAAAGTCACATATTGCTTCATAGCTTCATTAGATAAAATAGAATTTACTAACGTAATTGCTGGATCATCTTTTTCAAAGATATCACCTGCGTTTTCCATTCCATGCTCTTGAAGAAATTCATGAATTACAGATTTCTCCTGCTCCCATGTCGATTCCTCTATATAGACAATATTTGTATGAATATTCACCTCATCCTCATCCATGATCCCTGCCAAGGCAAAAGATAAGATGGTCGTTAATATTAATGGCATGACCAACAAGATTATCAGTGACATTCTATCTCGAAGGAGTAATTTAAATTGCTTTTTTATTAAGGCTACTAACATATCTGTCCCTCCTAGTCCCTAAGTTCTCGACCTGTCAAATGTAGAAAAACATCCTCTAAGGTAGGAGTTTGCACAGATACTGATATAATTTGAATGTCGTCTTGAGAGGCTAGGTCAAAGATGGTTTTTAAAGGAGTTATATTTTTATCCATCGATAGATAAATTACTTTTTCTTCGTGACGAAGGGTCGCTTCTAGAAACACTTCTTTGAGCTTAGCAATAAAGCTTTCTGTAAAATTCCCCTTAAGCTCAATCGTTTGATTTTCAGAAATAAGGTTTTTCAACTCTTCCTTCGTCCCAGATGCAACTACTTCACCTTGGTTAATAATATAAATTCTGTCACACAAAAGCTCTACCTCTTCCATGTAATGGCTTGTGTATAATAGTGTCATTCCCTCGTCCACCAGCTGTTTTACAGTTTCTAAAATATGAGCTCGTGATTGGGGATCGATTCCAACGGTAGGTTCATCCATAATAAGAATAGATGGCTTGTGTAACAGAGCAATCC
This sequence comes from uncultured Psychrobacillus sp., assembly GCA_934234185.1. GTDB lineage: Bacteria > Bacillota > Bacilli > Bacillales_A > Planococcaceae > Psychrobacillus. Next base: position 6,075 of record CAKQHO010000086.1, read on the forward strand.
CAATGTTTAGACGCCGTTTCATTCCTCCGGAATAAGTTTTCACCAAATCATTTTGCCTTTCCATCAAGCCTATCTTCTTTAAAATGTATTCTATTCGCTCTGAAAGTGCTTCTCCCTTTAGTCCATATACTCTACCAAAGAACATTAAGTTTTCTTTTGCGGAAAGTTCTGGATACAAAGCAATTTCTTGTGGAACTAAGCCTAACTGTCTTCGGAAAATAGAAAGATTTTTTTCAATCGAAACACCATTCCACTGAACAGTCCCTTTTGTAGGAGAGATAAGAGAGGAAAGTATAGAGATAGTAGTAGATTTACCTGCTCCATTCGGTCCCACCAATCCTACCGATTCACCTGGATGCAACTCCAAATTCACTCCTTTTACCACTTCATTTACCTTATATTTTTTATGTAGGTCAATTGCTTTTAGCATGCTACCACCCCTTAAACTATTAGGATAATTATACCAGAGAGCATTTTTTATAACCCATTTTTATTTTATTCTTCCTATATATACTCCTCCTTTTGGTAAATATGTTTGTTTCCTTCTTTCTTTTGGGTAAATCAGCTATACTAGAGAAGAAATAGGATGGTAAGCGAGGTATAACTATGGCGTACAGTATTTATACAATGATTGGTACAGGCATTTTAATTCTAAATATATTTTTAGCTATAGCCTTAATTTTTTTGGAGCGTCGCGACGCCTCCTCTACCTGGGCTTGGATTCTTATCCTATTTTTTATTCCAATCGTGGGATTTGGCATTTATCTACTCTTCGGAAGAAAACTTCGGAAGAAAACTCTCTTTAGATGGGAAGGAAAAAATAAGATTGGAATCGATAAGCTAATAGATTTTCAAATGGAGGCAATCGAGGACGATTCCTTTGATTTTCGTCTAGATGATGCTAGTCATTATAAAGAACTGATTATCATGCATCTAAACAACAATCACGCGGTTTTAACGCAGGATAACAAGGTAGACATTTTTGTTGATGGGAGAGATAAATTTAACGCTTTACTGGAGGATATTGAGCAAGCAAAAAATCATATACATGTTCAATACTACATATTGCGGTTAGATAATCTAGGGAAAGAAATTTATAATGCTTTAATTGCCAAAGCAAAGCAAGGTGTGAAGGTTAGAATTCTTTATGATGACACTGGTTCCAGATCGTTACGAAAAAGGCATTTTAAAGAACTAAGAGAACATGGCGGTGAGGTAGAAGCCTTCTTCCCTTCCATATTCCCACTAATTAATCCACGAATGAACTATAGAAATCATCGTAAAATTGTAGTGATTGATGGGAGAATCGGCTATATAGGCGGTTTTAACGTAGGAGATGAATATCTGGGGTTAAAGAAAAAATTTGGTTATTGGAGAGATACACACTTACGAATTGAAGGTAGCTCTGTCCATCCCCTTCAAACTCGTTTTATATTAGATTGGAATCAAGCCTCCGAAAACCATGATATTGAATATTCCGATGTCTATTTCCCGGCAATTCCAATGAAAGGGACTGTTGGCCTTCAGATTGTTTCCAGTGGACCTGATAGCGAATGGGAACAAATTAAAAATGGATATTTGAAACTAATCATGATGGCAAAAAAGTATATCTATATCCAATCCCCTTATTTTATTCCAGATGCTAGCTTCATGGACACTTTAAGAATTGCTTGCCTATCAGGAATAGATGTTCGGATTATGATTCCAAATAAACCTGATCATATTTTTGTTTACTGGGCTACTTATTCCTATGTTGGAGAGTTAATGAAAGCAGGCGCAAAGGTGTATATCTATGAAAATGGATTCCTCCACACTAAAATGATTGTTATTGACGACGAGGCTTCTACTGTTGGAACTGCTAATATTGATATTAGAAGCTTTAAGCTAAACTTTGAGGTTAATGCATTTATCTATGACCGTGAAACTTCTCACCAGTTAGCGGAGACCTTTGAAGAGGACATGAAGCTTTCTACTGAATTGACCCTTGAAATTTATGAAAGAAGAACTTTATATATTAAATTTAAAGAATCCATTTCTCGTCTCCTATCGCCTATCCTATAAAGGACAGGTCCATACGAAGGAGTGGAAATAAAAAAATCTCCATTCGGAGATTTTTTTATATGTCTAAATATTCCTCTAAGGTAGTGTTCGCCTTAAAAATTTTTGCAGCCAATTCTTTCCCCACATAACGGAAATGCCATGGCTCATACATGTATCCAGTAATTTTCTCTTTACCCTGTGGATATCGCATTATAAATCCATATTTATGTGCATTTGCAGCGACCCATTTGCCTGCCTCTGTTTCTCCAAAGCTTTCACGCGCAAAATGCTGTTCAAAGTGCTGTTCCCCAATATCAAAAGCAAGTCCAGTTTGATGTTCTGAATAGCCGGGTCTTGCACTATAACGATCTGCCTCTTCCTGACCATCATTAGTTACATAACGATCATATAGCTGCGTTTGATAGTCAAAGGAACGATAAGTACTAAAAGCAATAAGTTCATAGCCTGATAGCTTGGCTTCAGCAGCCATGGCCTGGAATGCATTTCTGGCTTCTTTGCTTTCTCCTGGCGCATAATCGGCTGGCAGTGGATATTTCTTACTTGCAATCAGTACCCCATCAACATATGTTGGTTCTTCCGGAAGAGTTTCATTGCCTTCGTAGCCCTTAGAACCCGAGAGGTCTATGTCTTCCCTAACAGGTTGCTCTACAATTGGTGTGTCATCCCCAGCTTCTTGACCGATTGGGGTTTCTTGCTCTGGAGCTTGCTCTAGCGGTTCATTTTCTATAATCTCTTCCAAAGTATCCCCCTGCTCTTTAAATTGTAAAGCATCTATACTCTTATTTATGTCCCAATCATGTACCGCAATCCAAATGATAATAGCCGCTAATATGACACCTGCAACAATACCAGAAACAATTTTTAGCCACTTTTTTTTCTTTTTACTACGTGATGATTTTAACCGTGATTGCATTTTTAGTTAATCCTTCTTTCTCATATATACGATAATACTAGTTTAACATTTTTTAAATAACTAATCCCTATTCATTTCAAAATCTATTATAATGAAAAGAATGAAAAAATTAGAAAGCTTAGAGGCACTCTTAATGAAATCACAAAAATGGTTATCCATCAATTTTTTCGCATTTTTCTTTACCTGGGGTATTTTCATGCCATATTGGACTGGTTATTTGACCAACGTAAAAGGCCTTAGTGTTCCGGCAGCCAGTATTGTTATGGGAGCTGGGATGCTTGCAAGGGCTTTCTCTACCTTCGCCTTATTTCCCATAGCCACTAGCAGGTTTAGTATGCAGGTCGTCATGAGGGTACTAGCCCTTCTCTCTTTTGTCGTAGTCGCATTATATGTACCGTTTAGTAATTTTGCTTCCTTATTAGTAATTACTGTACTGTTTAGCTTGATTTACCCTAACCTTTTGCCAGCTATAGAAAGCAGTGCCTCCCTTTTGATGCAGCGAGACAACATACATTATGGGAAAAGTCGTTCCTTGGGCTCTGCAGGTTTTATGGTTGCTATACTTTTTATAGGGTTTTCAACCGAAATTTGGGGAGAGGAAGCAATTTTATGGACAATGCTCGGTGCGCTTGCACTCATCATGTTCAGCTTCTCCAGACCTACTCCCAACGCTTTACAGGAATTACCTACTACCATTAACAAAAGGAGCAAAAAAAGCATCAAAGAATTATTCTCTTCCAAGCAATTTATCGTCATTTTATTCCTAACAGTCCTGCTTCAAGGCTCTCATGCCTCTTACAATAATTATGCATTTATTTATTTACAGGACATAGGCGTAAATAGTCTTTACATAGGAATGATCTTGAACGTTGCTATTATATTAGAGATTATTTTCTTTATAGTAGCAGATAGACTCTTTTCAGGCTTCAAGGTTTCAACAATGTTTTTAATGGCAGGGACTGGGGCGACCATTCGCTGGCTGTTAATTTATCTATTCCCATCGGTTTGGATTTTCATTTTATCTCAAACTTTACATGCCGTTTCGTTCGGAATAGCCCATTACGCCTTTATTCAGTACATTTCTAATAAATTGGAGAAACAAAATATCCCATCCGCCCAAGGAATATACGCTGCCTTATCAATGAGTTTAAGTAGTGCTGCACTTACTTTAGTTGGTGGCTACTTATATGAGATTGAGCCTAGACTTGCCTTTTTAGGTATGGTGGCATGTACCGTCCCTGCAATCTTTATAATCTTCATGAGTCGTAAATCATATAACTACTAACGAAAAAACAATCATCTCAGAATACATTCACAAATGGGAGTCGATAAGGATACAACTCCATCTTGTCTCTTTGGCAATCCCAATAAGAAAAACCATGAACTTTGGTCTCATGGTTTAAGTATGATCTATTTTCTATCATTAAAAAAAGTGCCTACCACTAAGCGGTAGAGCACTTTTTGTTTGAGTTAAAAAATATTTACTCCTAAAACAACAAAAAACAGAATGGTAAAGAGAATAGCGATTCCCCTCATCCATTTTGCTTCTCTCTCATAACCTTTTTCTTTAAAGCTAATCGCACGGAAGCCATTACTTAAAGCAAAAATTGCCGTCATAAAGAGAACCGATATATTTAGGTTACCTTTAATAATAAAGTACAGAGTTAAAATACCTGATGTTGTAATTAACACGCCAAAAATAATATTTCTTTTTTTCATAATTACACCTCACGTATGAAATGTACAAGTCCCTATGTTTGTCCCATGCAGAGAAATACGAGAAACATCCTCAATTTTTCTATTTGCTCATGGGGCAAGACACTAGAACTAGACAATTCACAATTGTATACTTTCTTATCTCGTAAAAAAAACGAGGCTAAAGTAGCCCCGTTCTTATGATACAGATTCTTCTGCTTTTTCTGGATGATTAGAGTAGAATTTTCTTCCAAGGTATGTTTGGAAAATTAATAATAATCCACCCACTGCCCAGTATAACGGTAACGCAGCCATGGAGCTAAATGAAATAAACATGATCATAATTGGAGAAATATAGACCATCAACTTCATTTGCTGCTTTTGTTGATCTGGAACTGTCCACAATGATACCTTAGCTTGTATAAAGTAGACTGCCCCAGCTAGTAGGGTCATGACAATATCAGGAGATCCTAGATTGAACCATAGGAACTCATGAGTTTTTATATCTTTTGAATAAAGGATGGCGAAATATAATCCCATGATAACTGGCATCTGGATGATTAAAGGCAAGCACCCCATGTTCAAGGGATTTACATCGTGCTTACGATACAATCCCATCATTTCTTGCTGTAATGCCATTTGCTCTTCTTTTGTTTTTGCAGCTTTTAATTTCTTTTGGATTTCATCCATTTCTGGTTTAAGCTTGTCCATCTTTACCTTCATACCTTGCTGAGTTTTATAATTTTTCAGCATAAGAGGCATAAGAATTAAACGAATTAGAACAGTAATTGCGATAATTGCCATTCCATAGCTACCATTAAAAATATCTCCAAAAAATTCAATCAGAAATTCAAAAGGTCGAACAAATATATTGTAAAAAGTTCCTTCTTTGTTTTCAACTCCAGAACATCCACTAAGCAAAAGCGTAGCAAAAACTAGAATGGAAAGTAAGCTAATTTTCTTTTTCAATTGATTCACCTTCAATTTTCAAACTATATCGAGTATAACCTCTATTAAGCTATTTATCAAATATTACTTTACGTCAGGTCTACTCATTTGCGTGTGGTTCTTTAGGGAAATTATACTTAAAATTAGGATGTTCATGATGATCTCTAAATTGTTTCGGAGTCAAGCCAGTATATTTTTTAAAGATTCGAGTGAAATAGCTTTGGTTACAAAAATGAAAAGAATTAGAAATGTCTGAAATCGGCTTGTTTGTATGACGTAAGAAGTATTGACACTCCTCTACCTTTCGAATATTTAAATATTCTACCAGTGTTACGCCAGTATGCTCACGAAAAATACGAGAAAGATGGCTAGTACTAATATTAAACTGCTTCGCTATATCCTCTACCGTCAGATTCGTTTCAATTTCATCGTTAATATATAATATCACTTTATTTACTGTTTGATGACCGAATGAAGGCTTCTTTCTTTCCGTAATGACTGTAACGAAAAACTCCACCATTTCGTCTGCACACTGAAGAAATTGTGCATCACTCATTTTAGTATCAATAACTTCTACGCTCGCACTATTAAATGCCATTACTTTATCCACTGGGACTTGGCTCTCATATAACTTTCTTGCCATTGTAGCTGAAAGCTGAACATAATAGTTTTTCACATTCTGAATCATTTGCTTAGGATTAATAGCAATAATTAAATCGACCATTTCTCTAAGAATTTTTTTTGCTTTTTCTATTTCAAAGGAATACATATCTAAAAATAACTTTTTTTCTAATTCAAAAAAACGATCTAATCCATTGACTCTATTAGTGATTCCCATCTCTTTGGCATAGGCTTTTGTAAAGTAATCTAAAAAACTTTTATCTACACTATTCATAAAAACCTCATCTTCCATTCTATTAAATTAGTTCTTTTGTATCCATTTTTACTATAGGGACGTAGAATCATTTTATAACATTTTCTAGAAAAAAACTAGAAATTTTATTATTCCACTGGCTTTGGGATAAGCATTTTGAGATGTTTTGTATAAACTTGTAAGTCAAAAGGAGTACACGCCCCGGGATCTCCATCTACATTGCAAAATAGTTCTCTATCTGCTTCAATTCTTAGGCTTTTCGTTGTAAAGCGTTCTACATCTTGATCTTTATCTAAGTTGCCGATTATCAATTTTGCTCCCATACGGGCTATAGAGGCAATACTTGATTGCTTAATAATAAAAACATGTAGTCTTCCATCATTTATTTTAGCAGAGTTAACCAATTTCTCAAATCCTCCTACAGAATTAGTTAATGCTACCAAAACCAATATCGTCTTTCCTCTCCATTCACCTTGGTCGTGTTTAATGGTCATATTCACTTCTTCATTATTAATTAATGCTTTAGCACCAGTCATTAAATAGGCCAGTGAGCCATATTTTGTTTTTTGTTCTATCGGTGTTTCTGCAACATTACTTGCAATATCTCCAATAGCTACTACATTAATAAAATATTTTTCTCCTATTTTCCCTATATCTACATATTCTATATTTTTCATTTTTAAAGCTTCTATAGCAATTTCCGGCTCTAAAGGAATTCCTAAAGCTCGAGCAAAGTCATTTACTGTGCCCATTGGTATAAAAGTAAATAATGGTCTGTTATTTTGTGGAGCAAGACCATTAACGACTTCGCTTATGGTTCCATCACCACCCAGAGTAACAAGGAAATCATAGCTTTCTTTACAGGCAATTTCAGCGAAATTCGTGGCATCCTGTTGTTTTTTTGTTTCCATTTCTGTTATATCATAGCCGAGACCAGTTAATACTTCTAACGTTCTATCTTTATAATGCTTAGCATTTTCTTTTCCAGAAGAAGGATTATAGATTACCATTGCTTTCTTCACTAGGGAACCCCCTTTTTTAATCGTTTATTTTTCATACCCTAAATATACTATTTCCAAACTTTTGGCTATCAAATAGTTGCTAAATTATAGGAATATAAAGTACAGACTTGAGGTATCTTTTTTATACAATAAGTAAAATAACCCTCACTTACTTTTTTTCATTAATTTCAAAGTAATTTTATAGAAAATTAATAGTACTTTATCCTTCAAGTGATTTGTCTGCAAATAAAAAGACGCCTCTAAAGGCGTCTAAAATAGAATATGTAATTAATATACAGCTGCAGCGCCTTGCCCCTCGAGGGCCAACAGGATGTTGGTCAGGAAAACGTTGTCACACGATGTGACGTTCTTAGTTTTCCTTCCGTGCTGGTGGCTGAGGAGCTGCCTCCTCGCCGTCCCCCATTTGCTTGTCGGGGCAGTGATAGGCGCTTGCGCTTTTCTTTAATGTCTAGCTCCAGCGCCTTGCCCACGAGGGCCAACAGGACGTTGGTCAGGAAAACGTTGTCACACGATGTGACGTTCTTAGTTTTCCTTCGGTGCTGGTGGCTGGGGAGCTGCCTCCTCGCCGTCCCCCCATTTGCTTGTCGGGGCAGTGATAGGCGCTAGCGCTTTTCTTTAATGTCTAGCTCCAGCGCCTTGCCCCTCGAGGTCAAATGGGTAACGGCTGTGGTGGCTGGGGAGCTGCCTCCTCGCCGTCCCCCCATTTGCTTGTCGGGGCAGTGATAGGCGCTTGCGCTTTTCTTATTTATCCGTTATTTTTGTTTCGCTTTCTTGTGCTGGTTCGTTTACTATTTCTTCATTCATTAAATATTCATCTGCTTGAATATCGTTGTAATAATTTACTCCTGTTACAGAGCCTTCGTTTACCATTTCATTATCTGATTCGTAATATGGATTCGGATTTGCTGCTTTATCTACATTTGTATCACCTTGCTTTTGTGATTCCATAAAAGTATTAACTTTTTCTTTTGTGCTATTAAAGGCTTCCATCGCTTTGTCTCTGTTTTCTTTTTTTCTGAAATAAGCATATGCTCCCGCAGCAAGACCTGCTAATAGTAGTGATCTACTTTTACCCATTCTAATTACCTCCATCTAATTTAAGTTTTTGCATGAATATTTATCTATACCCTTAAATATCAGATCCTACAC
>CAKQHO010000087.1 GCA_934234185.1 uncultured Psychrobacillus sp.
CGCACGTATTCCGAGCTCGACCGCAAGTAACCGCCTTCGATTTGCAAGTAAACCAAAGATAACCGCACGTATTGGAATATTACTGGAAAACGTAAGCCGCTTTGCAAGTAAACCGGTGATAACCGCACGTATTGGAAGATGACTGGAAAACGCAAGCCGCTTTGCAAGTGAGCACAGAAAAATACGAAGTTTTTTCTGTGCTCATTTTCTTCAATATCATCTTGCACCCTGAATAGAGCAATGAAGTCCTGCATGCGGAAATCGAAATTAATGCTATAAAAAAAGCGAGCATGTGAATGATATTATTCACGTGCTCGCTACTACTTATTTCTTCAGATTTCTCTAATGGATTTCTGATTATTCTCCAACTGATGCTTTAATAAATTCACGGAACAACGGTTGTGGGCGTTGAGGACGTGAAACGAATTCTGGGTGGAATTGAGATGCCACGAAGAATTTGTGGTCTGGAATCTCAATTATTTCGATAAGGCGGCCATTAGGGCTTGTCCCAGAGAAGACAAAACCTGCTGCTTCAAATTGCTCACGGAATTCATTATTGAATTCATAGCGGTGACGGTGACGCTCATAAACTAGCTCTTCTCCATAAGCTTGTTGCGCTTTAGAGCCAGGAGTTAGTTTACATGGATATAATCCTAGACGAAGGGTTCCGCCAAGGTCCTCCACGTCTTTTTGCTCAGGTAATAAGTCGATAATCGCATGTGGCGTTTTTGGATTTAATTCTGTTGAATGAGCATTTTCTAAGTTTAGAATCGAGCGTGCAAATTCTACTGTAGCCAGCTGCATACCTAGGCAAATACCAAGGAAAGGCACATTATTTTCACGAGCAAATTTGATAGCAGAGATTTTTCCTTCCACTCCGCGATCTCCAAATCCGCCTGGTACTAATACGCCATCTACGTCTCCAAGAACCTCTGCCACATTTTCATTATTTACCTCTTCAGCGTTGACCCATTTAATCTCTACGTCTGCATCAAATGTATAACCAGCATGCTTCATCGCTTCAACTACTGAAATATAAGCATCTTGAAGCTCTACGTATTTTCCTACCAAGCCAATTTTCACTTTCTTAGAAAGAGATTTCACTTGGTTCACTAATTCCATCCACTCTGTCATATCGGCATCCGGTGTATTTAAACCGAAGTGATCAACAACAATTTGATCTAAGTGCTGCTGTTGAAGCATTAATGGAATTTCGTATAGAGAGTCAGCGTCAATACACTCGATTACTTCCTCTGGTTTAATGTCACAAAACAATGCAATTTTGTCCTTCATATCTTGAGGTACTGGCATTTCTGAACGAACAACAATGACATTTGGTTGAATACCTAGACTGCGTAATTCTTTTACGCTATGTTGAGTTGGCTTTGTTTTCATTTCTCCTGCTGCTTTGATAAATGGAACAAGCGTACAGTGAACATACATCACATTTTCGCTTCCAACGTCACGCTTCATTTGACGAATCGTCTCTAGGAAAGGTAGAGACTCGATGTCTCCTACTGTTCCACCGATTTCCGTGATAACGATATCTGCCTTTGTTTCTTTTGCTGCTAAAAATAACCGTTCTTTAATTTCGTTGGTAATGTGTGGAATAACCTGTACTGTTCCACCATTATAATCTCCACGACGTTCTTTTCGTAAAACGGAGGAATATACCTTACCAGTTGTGATATTGGAATATTTGTTCAGATTGATGTCAATAAAACGCTCGTAGTGACCTAAATCTAGATCCGTTTCTGCTCCATCATCTGTTACAAATACCTCACCATGCTGATAAGGACTCATTGTTCCTGGATCTAAGTTAATATAAGGATCGAATTTTTGAATAGTGATTTTTAATCCTCTATTTTTTAATAAACGTCCAAGTGATGCTGCAGTGATTCCCTTGCCCAGCGACGAAACTACCCCACCAGTAACAAATATAAATTTAGTCATTGTTTGTTCCTCCTATTTGGTTGATACAATAATAAAAGCGCTCCTCCTGCTTATCTTACCAAGCAGGGGAGCGCGTATGCACATGAGTATGTCTCTTAAAAAGAGCCCAATAAAATCTTATAGCGTTTGGATGTAGAAGTCAAGAATTATTCTTCTTCCTCTAATTCATCCTCTTCTAATTCCTCATCATCAATGATTTCAAAGTCTTCGTCTTCCTCATCGATTAAATCTTCTTCTATAACATCGACTTCATCAATCTCTGCTTCTTCGAAATCGATTACAACGTCCTCTTCATCTTCGTCTTCGTCATCATCCTCGATAAACTCATCAAATTCTTCTTCGAAGATAATTTCGTCCTCATCAATCTCTTCCAGGTCATCCAGCTCGTCTTCCGCAACTTTTGCTTTCTTTTTACGAACCTTCACAGTAGGAGCAGTTTCTTCTTCAATTTGTTCTACAGGATACCATTCTCTTAGGCCCCATTGGTTTTCAGCAATAGCTAAAAAGCGCCCATCGATGTTCATATCTGTATAAAATTGTGGTTTGCGTGCAGCCATTTGCTCATTGCTATAGCCGACTAATTTTTGAATTTCCTCGAATAGCTCAGGTAGTGTCATAGAATTTTTTCTATCTTCTAATATTGCAAATCCGATATCAATTAGTGATTCTTCTTGTAATTGTTCAGTTGTCATTTCACGAAAGTTCAAATCGTGCACGTCCTTTCTGTTTCCTTTAACATACTTCCCATTATATACAAACAATTATGTTATATGCTACATTCAATTATTCTTTTTGAAAAGAGAAATTTTCTTACCTACTAGTGCAAACAAGTAGAAAGAGAGCAATAGCAATGGGATAGAAGCCAGTCTCCTATTATACAGTATAGTAGCAAGCAATAGGAGAATAATGATTATCATGATTCTAATGGAGTTTTTCATTCCAATTGCTCCTCTAACTTTTAATAAGTTAATTATACAAAACTATAGGAAAAAAGGGGGTGTTCAAAAAGAAATAACTTTCTGAACACCCTACCCATTATCTATTCAGCCACTTCTACCCCTATAGCAACTGAAGCTTCTACATATTTCGTCTATATTGGCCTCCAACTTCATACAAAGCATTTGTGATTTGTCCGAGGCTTGCTTTTTGAACTGTTGTCATTAATTCTTCGAAGATGTTACCGCCCGTCATTGCAACCTTTTTTAGGTTTTCTAATGCTTCATTTACTTCTTCCCCATTCTTTTCCTGGAATTCACGGAGATTTCGAATTTGAGTTTCTTTTTCTTCCTTTGTAGCTCGAGCCAGCTCCATATTGTCAATATCATCTGCAGATGGAGGATTTGGATTTAAGTAAGTATTTACTCCGATTATTGGAAGATCACCAGTATGCTTCTTCATTTCATAGTGCATAGACTCTTCTTGAATTTTCCCTCGCTGATATTGCGTTTCCATAGCTCCAAGAACGCCTCCACGATCATTGATTAGATCAAATTCCTTGAGAACCGCCTCTTCCACTAAATCTGTCAGCTCTTCAACAATAAATGCACCTTGAAGTGGATTTTCATTTTTCGACAAGCCATGCTCCTTCGTGATAATCATTTGGATTGCCATCGCGCGTCTTACAGACTCCTCGGTTGGAGTAGTAATCGCTTCATCATAGGCATTAGTATGCAGAGAGTTACAATTGTCTTGAAGCGCCATTAATGCTTGAAGTGTTGTACGAATGTCATTGAAATCTATTTCCTGTGCATGCAGGCTTCGACCCGACGTTTGGACATGGTATTTCAATTTTTGACTTCTTTCGTTTGCACCATATTTTTCACGCATGACAATTGCCCAAATTCGACGAGCAACACGACCAATTACTGTGTACTCAGGATCTAACCCATTAGAGAAGAAGAATGATAGGTTTGGAGCAAAGTCATCAATGTTCATACCACGACTTAGATAATATTCCACATACGTAAAGCCATTTGATAGCGTGAAAGCCAGCTGAGATATTGGATTAGCTCCTGCTTCAGCAATATGATAGCCAGAAATAGATACAGAATAATAGTTACGTACCTTATGGTCAATAAAATATTGTTGAATATCACCCATCATCCGAAGAGCAAATTCAGTAGAGAAAATACACGTATTTTGCCCTTGGTCTTCCTTCAAAATATCCGCTTGAACGGTTCCTCTGACTACTTGAAGCGTCGCCTCTCTTACTTCGGTAAACTCTTCTACTGATAGAGGTCGGCCAAGCTTTTCCTCCTGCAATCGAACCTGCTGATCAATTGCCGTATTCATAAACATAGCCAAGATAATGGGAGCAGGTCCATTGATTGTCATGGAAACAGAGGTAGAAGGTGCACACAAATCAAAGCCAGCATACAGCTTTTTCATATCCTCTAATGTACAAATACTTACTCCAGACTCTCCTACCTTCCCATATATATCCGGGCGATAGTCCGGGTCCTCTCCGTATAACGTCACCGAATCAAAGGCAGTAGATAAACGTTTAGCATCATCATCCTTGGATAAATAATGAAAACGGCGATTAGTTCGTTCAGGTGTACCCTCCCCTGCAAATTGACGCTTAGGGTCCTCTCCCTCTCGTTTGAATGGGAATACACCGGCAGTATAAGGGAAAGATCCAGGAACATTTTCCTTATATAACCATTTCAGTATTTCTCCATAATCCTCATACTTCGGAAGTGAAATCTTTGGAATTTTAAGACCTGATAAACTTTCCGTACGTAAAATGGTACGAATCTCTTTATCTCTAACTTTTGTAATAAATTCATTGCCGGAATACGCTTCTTTTAAGGCACCCCAGTTTTCTAGAATACGCTTGGACTCCGCAGTTAATTCATCCTTTATCCCAGCAGCTAGCATTTCTAACGATCCAACCAATGCATCATCAGGAGCCTTTTCTTTTACCGTTTGTATAGCTCCCTCTAGCTGGAACAATCTTCTAGCGAAGCTAACTTGCTCCTGTGTTTTTTGGTGATAGCCACGAACTGTATCTGTAATTTCCCGTAAATAATATCTTCGATTATTTGGAATAATGACATTTTGTTTTTGAGTTTTAATGAACTGCTCATAAGATGTTTCCCAGTTCATGCCGGTCTTCTTATTGACTACATCAATCAAGGCTGCAAAAAGAGAATTGGTTCCCTTGTCATTAAACTGACTAGCAATTGTTCCATAAACCGGCATGTTATCCAATTCTTCATCCCATAGTTCGCGACTCCGCTGGTACTGCTTTTGTACCTGGCGAAGGGCATCTTCTGAGCCTTTACGTTCGAATTTATTTATAACAATTAAATCTGCATAATCAATCATGTCAATTTTCTCTAATTGCGACGGTGCTCCGAACTCACTTGTCATCACATACATGGACACATCGGAAACTCCCGTGATTTTTGCATCTCCTTGCCCGATACCGCTTGTTTCCACGATAATTAGATCAAAGCCCGCTACCTTCACTACATCTAGGACATTTTGAGTTGCTCCTGAAAGCTCAGTACGAGAGCCGCGAGTTGCGAGACTGCGCATAAATACTCTTTTATTAAAAATGGCATTCATGCGGATGCGGTCACCTAAAAGAGCACCGCCCGTTTTTTGTTTAGTCGGATCAATAGACAGCACCGCTATCTTTTTATCAGGAAGCTCCTGTAAAAAACGACGGATTAGCTCATCAGTCAAGGAGCTCTTACCTGCTCCTCCTGTTCCCGTAATTCCAAGTACTGGCGTTGACTTCGATAAGCTTTTCGCAGTCTCCAGCATTTTGAGTGCTTCGGCATCGTCTGTTTGATGAACTTCCTCTGCAATAGTGATCAGATGAGCTAGCTTTTCTGGATTCTCTGTCGTTACTTGTGCAATTGCTTCGACTGCTCCTACAGACTCTCGAGGATAGTCACACTCCACTAGCATTTTGTTGATCATTCCTTGAAGTCCGAGCTGACGCCCATCCTCCGGTGAGAAGATTCCAGAGATTCCATACTCTTGAAGCTCTTTAATTTCCTTTGGAATAATCACACCACCACCTCCGCCATAAATACGGATATGTGGTGCTCCCCGCTCTACTAGCAGGTCCTTCATATATTTAAAATACTCTACATGTCCTCCTTGATAGGAAGAAATGGCAATCCCTTGTACATCCTCTTGTATAGCAGCATTTACTACCTCTTCTACAGAGCGATTATGCCCTAGATGTATCACCTCGGCACCGCTTGCCTGCAAAATTCGGCGCATAATGTTAATAGATGCATCATGGCCATCGAAAAGACTAGATGCTGTTACAAAACGAACATGATTTTTTGGACGATATACTTCCACCTTAGACATGTTGGTCCCCCTTGTTTTTTAACGTGATAGGTTATAAACCTAGTGACGACGATTGTACTGTTCCATTACTCCCACCCCAGGAGCACTGTCCTTTAGCTAACAGCACTTCCTCGTCACTCATTTCTTCATCCCTTTGAATAAAAGCGTTATTTGCATTTCGGTAAATTCATACAATGAATATTCCTTCCGGAGTGCCCATCTTCTGAAAGCCCACATTTGCCCTTGTACGACAAGCGTATGTGCATAAAGTTGTGCTTGCTCAGCACTAAGCTCTAGCTCCCCTTTTTGAATGCATGCCAGAATTATTTTATGGAATATACTTGTCATTTCTAATTCTTTCTTCAATACATATTCCATTGCATTTTTCGGTAGTGATTTAGATTCCTGGTACATAACAACGAATTCATCCGACATGTCATCTATCACCCCATAATAGTGACGTATCGCATTTTTTAATTCCTCTAATGTACCTGCTTCTGTTGTGAACTCTGAAAGACGCCCATGAACTTCGTGGTAAATACTGTCACAGACTAAGTAAAGCACATCCTCTTTCGTTCGAATGTATTCATACAGGGTTCCGATACTAAAACCCGCTTCCTTTGCGATTTCCCTGGTTGTGGTACGGTGGAAGCCCTTTTGCTTAAAGAGGGCAACCGCTGCATGGATCATCTGCTGACGTCTTTTCTCAATAAGAGTTCCATCCTTAACAGTAGTAAGGACTTCGTGCTTCTTTTCCATGGCCTTACTTCGTAAGCATACGAGAGATTACAAGACGTTGAATTTCTTGGGTACCCTCATAAATTTGAGTTATTTTTGCATCACGCATAAAACGTTCCACAGGGTAATCCTTTGTATATCCATATCCACCGAAAACTTGTACCGCCTCTGTTGTTACCTTCATCGCTGTATCACCAGCCATTAGCTTAGCCATAGCGGATTCTTTTCCATAAGAAAGACCATTAGACTCAAGCCAAGCAGCTTGATAGGTTAATAGACGAGAAGCCTCTGTAGCTGTTGCCATATCTGCTAGCTTGAAAGAAACTCCTTGATTTGCAACAATTGGCTTGCCGAACTGAACACGTTCTTTTGCGTAGTTAACAGAAGCATCCAATGCCCCTTGTGCAATTCCTACTGCTTGAGCAGCAATACCGTTACGTCCACCATCTAGGGTTTTCATTGCAATGATAAAGCCTTCTCCTTCTTCTCCAAGAAGGTTTTCTTTTGGAATGCGGCAGTTATCGAAAATAATTTCAGTGGTAGGTGAAGAACGAATTCCTAGCTTCTTCTCTTTTTTTCCAACTGAGAAGCCTTCGAAATCAGCTTCCACTATAAAGGCACTAGTTCCTTTATGCTTGGACTCTGGATCCGTTACTGCAAACACTACATAGATGTCAGCAATACCGCCATTTGTAATAAAGATTTTAGAGCCGTTTAGCACATAATGATCTCCGTCTAGCTTCGCTGTTGTTCTCATTCCACCAGCATCAGACCCTGAACCTGGCTCCGTTAAGCCATATCCACCAATTTTCTTTCCTTCTGCCATTGGACGAAGATACTTTTGCTTTTGCTCTTCATTTCCATATTTGAAAATTGGCCATCCAGCAAGTGATGTATGTGCAGATAACGTTACCCCTGTAGAAGCACATACTCTTGAAAGTTCCTCTACTGCGATGCAATACGCTAGGTAGTCAGAACCGATTCCACCATATTCCTCAGGCCATGGGATACCTGTTAATCCTAGCTCCGCCATCTTATCAAAAATCTCACGGTCAAAGCGTTCTTCTTCATCGCGCTCAGCTGCTGTTGGAGCTACTTCATTTTCTGCAAAGTCTCTTACCATTTTACGAATCATTTCATGCTCTTCTGTTAATTGAAAGTTCATTTCTCTTCCCGCCTTTGTCTGATTTAATTATTTTGTTAGGTGTTTTCCTATGACAATTCTCTGAATCTCGCTAGTACCTTCATATATTTCTGTGATTTTTGCATCACGGAAGTATCTTTCCACGGGATAATCCTCTGTGTAACCATAGCCTCCAAATACTTGGACTGCTTCGATTGCTACATCCACTGCAGTTTTAGAAGCAAATAATTTAGCCATAGATGCCTCTTTTCCGCAAGGAAGTCCTTGTTCACGTAAGCTTGCAGCCTGGTAAACTAACAGTCTTGCAGCCTCTACTGCTGTACCCATGTCAGCGAGCTTAAAGCCTACTCCCTGATTGGCTGCAATCGGCTTCCCAAATTGAATGCGCTCCTTTGAATACGCTACTGCAGCCTCGAATGCTGCCTCTGCAATTCCAAGAGCCTGGGTCGCGATCCCGATTCGTCCGGTATTCAGGTTAGCCATGGCAATTTTAAAGCCTTCCCCTTCTTCTCCTAATCGATTGGCTGCCGGGATACGCATATCCTCAAAGGTAATTTGCACAGTTCTAGAGCCGTGAAGCCCCATCTTATGCTCATCTTTTCCTATGATAAATCCCGGAGTATCCTTCTCTACAATAAAGGCAGAAATCCCTCTAGAGCCAAGAGAAGCATCCGTAGAAGCAAATACAATGTTGACGTCTGCTTCTCCACCATTTGTGATAAACACCTTCGAGCCATTGATCACATAATCGTCGCCATCTTTTACAGCCTTTGTTTTTAGAGCCGCAGCATCTGAACCTGCGGATGGCTCAGTTAAGCAAAACGCACCAAGATATTCTCCGGAAGCTAGCTTAGGAATATAGCTCCTTTTTTGCTCCTCCGTCCCAAAATAAAGAATCGGGTTCGTTCCAACAGAGGTGTGCACGGAAAGAATTACTCCTACTACTGCACTTACTTTGGAAAGCTCGTTTATAGCGATAATATAACTTGTAAAGTCCATTCCAGAACCGCCATATTCCTCTGGGACAGTTATTCCCATAAGGCCAAGTTCACCCATTTTGGATAAGATTTCTCTTGGAAATTCTCCTTTTTCCATATTTTCTATAAAAGGCTCAATTTCTGTTTTCGCAAAGTCCCTTACCATGTTGCGCATCATTTGCTGCTCTTCTGTAAATGTCAATTCCATATTTTGCGCCCCTTCTCCCCTATTTTTATTCGTATACGTAAAAGCCTCTGCCAGTTTTCTTGCCTAAATATCCAGCCTTCACATATTTACGTAATAGCGGACAAGGACGATATTTACTATCTCCAAATCCATCGTGAAGAATCTCCATGATGTATAAGCAGGTGTCTAGCCCTATAAAGTCAGCCAGCTGCAGCGGTCCCATTGGGTGATTCATTCCAAGCTTCATCACGTCGTCGATGGCTTCTTTTGTAGCGACACCCTCATACAGTGTATAGATTGCTTCGTTAATCATTGGCATTAAAATACGATTGGAGACAAATCCAGGAAAATCATTTACCTCCACTGGAACTTTACTTAGTTTTTTCGTCATTTCTTCAATTGCTGAATAAACTTCATCGGAAGTAGCCAGACCACGAATGATTTCTACTAGCTTCATGACTGGAACTGGATTCATAAAGTGCATGCCAATCACTTGATCAGCTCTCTTCGTAACTGCTGCAATTTCCGTAATAGGTAGTGATGATGTATTAGATGCTAATATCGTATGCTTTGGCGTAATTTCATCTAGCTGTTTAAAAATAGATTGCTTGATTTCCATATTTTCTACCGCTGCTTCAATAACAAGATCCACATCAGCTGCATCTTCAATCGATAGAGATTTGGAAATTCTGTTAAGGACCGTTTGTTTTTCGTCCTCTGTCATACGACCTTTTTCTACGTTACGAGAAAGATTTTTCGTAATTATTTGTAGTCCTCGTTGGTAAAACTGCTCTTCCCGATCATTTAGCTTTACCTCAAACCCTGCCTGTGCACAAACCTGTGCGATTCCTGAACCCATTTGTCCGGCCCCAATTACCATTACCTTTTGAATTGTCATGCGAAATTTCCCCCTGTTTTTGGAACTTCAATCATAATCGCGTCTCCCTGGCCTCCACCAGAGCAGATAGCAGCAATACCAATTCCACCACCGCGACGTTTTAATTCATACGCAAGTGTAAGGATTACTCTCGCACCAGATGCGCCAATAGGATGACCAAGCGCGACTGCACCACCATTGACATTTACTTTATTTTCATCAAGGTTTGCTAGCTGACTGCTCACTAACGCTACCGCAGCAAATGCCTCGTTTATTTCAAATAAATCGATTTCATCAAGAGATTTACCAGTTTTTTCAAGCAGCTTATTGATCACTATCCCCGGTGTTTGCGGAAAATTTTCCGGTTCGATAGCAATTGCTGTATGACCTAGCACATACGCCAATGGCTCTTTGCCAAGCTCCTTTGCTTTTTCCTCATTAGTTAGCACAAGTACACATGCTCCATCATTCACTCCTGGAGCATTCCCTGCAGTAATGGTACCCTCGGCGCCAAAAGCAGGTTTTAGCTTTGCCAATGTTTCTAGAGAGGTATCTTTACGCGGAGCCTCATCCTCTTTTACGACAATTGGTTCTCCTTTACGTTGTGGAATTTCTACTGGAACAATCTCTTCTGCAAATATGCCATTTTCTATGGCTTCGATTGCGCGTCTGTGACTTCTGTAGGACCATTCGTCTTGTCTTTCTCTCGTTAAACCAAAGGATTCAGCTGTAGAATTTCCGTAAGTTCCCATGTGTACTTGCTTTGGATGGAAGGAGCAGGATAGACCATCATAAATCATGCCATCTACTACTTTTCCATCTCCCATACGGTAGCCTGTTCTTCCTTTAGGAAGGTAGTAAGGAGCGTTAGACATCGACTCCATTCCACCAGCAACAATTATTTCTTCATCCCCAAGTCGAATTAATTGATCAGCTAATGTCACACTTCTCATACCAGAAGCACAAACCTTATTAATCGTTTCTGTCTGAACAGCCCAAGGTATCCCGGCTTTGTTTGCTGCCTGACGAGAAGGAATTTGACCTTGTCCTGCTTGAAGAACAGTCCCCATGATTACTTCATCCACTTGGTCAGGCTGTACCCCCGATCTAGCCAGCGCTTCTTTCATTGCCATGCCACCTAGGTCTGAGGCTGTTAAGCTGCTAAGTGCTCCACCAAATTTCCCAAAAGCAGTACGTGCCCCATCCAAAATTACTGTCTTTTTCAATACAGTCACCCCTTTGTTTGTATACGCTTACATCGGTTAAAAACATTCTACTAATAAGTATAAGCTGCTATCCAATCCAAGTTGACTGAACGCTCGCTCAATCATTTCTGCTAATAAAAGGGAGTGTTTCCACTCCCTCTCTATATTACTATTAGTTTACTGAAAGTGTTGAATAGTTGCAAACCTTATTGGACACTTTGTTCTTCATTTTCTTCTGTTTGAACTGTTGTTTCTCCGAAAATAGACTTCTCTAAAAGCTCTGCAATATCATATGTTCCAACAGTTTCCTCAACCTCTTTAGCCTTCGTACCATCAGAAAGCATAGTCAAGCAGTATGGACATCCTGATGAGATAATAGTTGGGTTTACTTCTAGCGCCTGTTCCGTACGAGCAACATTCACGCGGTTTCCAACATGTTCTTCCATCCACATTAAACCTCCACCAGCTCCACAGCACATACCATTTTCACGGTTACGCTGCATTTCTACCAGCTTCACACCTGGTATTGCTTTTAGAATTTCACGTGGTGCATCATATACATCATTGTATCGGCCTAAGTAACAAGAATCATGGAAGGTAATTGTTTCTTCCACGGCATATTGCGGTTTTAAGCGACCAGCTTGCACTAGTTCAAATAGTAGTTCTGTGTGGTGAAGAACCTCTCCACTCCAACCAAAATCACCATATTCATTTTTAAAGATATTATATGCATGCGGATCGATTGTTACGATTTTAGTAACGCCGGCTTTTTCAAACTCTTTAATATTTGCAGCTGCCAGCTCTTGGAACATAAACTCATTCCCTAGACGTCTAGGTGTATCCCCAGAGTTCTTTTCTTTGTTACCAAGTATTGCAAATTTTATGCCAGCCTCATTCATTAGATGAGCAAAGGACAATGCAATTTTTTGAGATCTGTTGTCAAATGAACCCATTGATCCAACCCAGAATAAGAATTCAAATTCTTCTCCAGCTTTAGAAGCTTCTTTTACAGTAGGGATATGAAGATCTGGACGTGCATCTCTCCAGTTTTCTTTCTCCTTACGGTTAAGTCCCCATGGATTTCCTTGACGCTCAATATTCGTCATCGCACGCTGAGCATCCGGCTGAACCTTTCCTTCTGACATTACTAGGTAACGACGAAGGTCTATAATTTTATCTACATGCTCGTTCATAACAGGGCATTGGTCTTCGCAGTTACGACAAGTTGTACAAGCCCAAATTTCTTCTTCCGTGATTACATCGCCAATTAACGATGGACTATAGATATCTTCTATAACTGCGCCTTCTGCTCCAGCAGCCATTGCCAGCTGATTCCCTTTCGTTCCTTGGAAAGCAAGGGACGGCACCCACGGTTTTCTCTTCGTTTCGACTGCTCCAGTAAATGTCAAATGATCACGAAGCTTCACGATTAAGTCCATTGGAGAAAGCATTTTCCCTGTGCCAGTAGCAGGACACATATTTGTACAACGACCACATTCTACACATGCGTAGAAATCTATCATTTGCGCTTGGTTAAATTCTTTTATATGTCCCACACCAAATGTAGGAATGTTCTCTTCGTCTTCCTCTTCCTCTTCTGCCTCTTCAAAATTAATTGGTCGTAATCTTCCCACCTTGTCCAAACGATGAAAATAAACGTTTGCAGGACCTGTAATTAAATGGAAGTGCTTCGACTGTGGAATATATACAAGGAATGATAATAGGAATAATAGATGAACCCACCACATTACAAAGAAAACGGTTACAGCAGCTGCTTCTGGAATCCATGTAAAAGCCATTCCGATAGCTGATGCTACCGGCTCTGACCATGTAGCCTCATGTCCATGCCAGATCATGCCCATTCCATTACCTACTAATACAGATACCATTAGCCCGCCGATGAATATTAACACAAGGCCGTTTTTCCATCCACGTTTTAGGCGTACTAGTTTTTCCACATAACGACGATAGAACGCCCATATTACTGCAACAAGTATCGTTAAAGTAACAATTTCTTGGAAGAACGTAAATGCTGGATATAATGGTCCCAGCGGTAAATGCGAATCTGGAGCCAAGCCCTTCCAGATGAAATCGATTGCGCCAAATTGTACTAAGATGAAGCCATAAAAGAACATGACGTGGATAGCTCCACTCTTCTTATCCTTTAATAATTTCTTTTGTCCAAACACATACACCCAAATTTTACGAAGACGTTCCTTGACGTTGTCTTCAAATTCAACTTTTTTGCCCAGTTTGATATATGCATATCTCGTTTTCAATAAGTATGCAAACAAATAGACAGCATACAGTGTAACGCCGATAAACAACACCCAGTTTGCAATTAACAACGGATTCATCCCTTTTTCCCCCTCTATGATGTGACTCTTGTAACTATAGAATACCATTATAATAGAATTATAAGAATTAATACCATATTAGAACTGAATGAGCATTCAGTCAATACTTTATTCTAGAATATGTACAGAAATTTGTAAATTATTTTTGAATAATGAAAGAATGGAGCTTCAAAGGAAATGAGGATGAGTTGAATAAATAGTTTGCGAAGTATTCCCCTCCTATATGAAAAATTACTTGTTATCCAAGAGTAAAAAATATTTTATTTCCATAAAAAAAGCGTCCTCTCTTTGGGACGCTCCAGACTGTAGACAAACTCCAACAGTCTTTTTTCTTTTAAAATAGAAGTAACACGAGGAAGAGTTGATTTCCGCTACGAACGGACGCTTTCCGCGGGCACGGCCTCAGCCGCTTCCCTCGCTGTGCTCAGTCCAGGGTCTTCAGCTCGCGCTGTTCCCGCTGGAGCATTCCTGTTTTATAACTTCACAGGACCTTGCAAAA
>CAKQHO010000088.1 GCA_934234185.1 uncultured Psychrobacillus sp.
ACTGGTGGTGCAGTTTGTATGCAGTTAGTTGCTGATTATCCTGGATATTGTAAAAAGCTAGTGTTATTAGCTTCTGCATCTACTAGAGGTTATCCGTTTTTCGGGACGAAGGAAGATGGAACACCAGACTTTGAGAAGCGTCTACAAACTATTGAGGAAGTAGAGGAAGACCCATCAAAGACTATGGTGATACAAGGTCTTTACGATACGAACAACAGAGAGGGATTAAAGGCTGTTTGGAACGTTGGAATTTATACACATAATCAGCCGGAGCAGGTGCTTTATGAGGAGTATGTAAGTGATATGCTTACGCAAAGAAATCTTGCCGATATCTATCATTCTCTTAATACATTTAATATTAGTTCCTATCACAATGGTGTGAAACAGGGTTCTGACCAAGCGAAGAATATTACGATACCCGTGCTTATTTTACGAGGAGATCGAGATTATATCGTATCCGAGCAGATGACACAGGAAATAGTTGCCGATTTAGGGGATAACGCTACCTATATTCCTTTAACTAATTGTGGGCATTCTCCTTTAGTTGATGATATGACACAGTTAGTTACAAGAATAGAGGAATTTTTAAAGGAGAATAAACAATGATGAGGTTACAAGGAAAAGTGGCAATTATCACTGGAGCAGCCAATGGAATTGGATCGTCAGCAGCTAAGCGTTTTGTGGAAGAAGGTGCAAAGGTAGTATTAGCTGACTTTGATGAGAATGCGGGAAGACAGCTGGAAGTGGAATTGAAAGGTCAAGGTCATGATTCTGTATTTATTCAAGTGAATGTTGCAGATAAAGAAAGCGTCCAATCTCTTGTAGAGCAAACAATTACGTTATACGGACGAATAGATATCCTTGTTAATAATGCTGGGATTACCCGCGATGCGATGCTGACGAAAATGACCGCAGAGGACTTTTCTCAGGTGATAGACGTCAATCTAACTGGTGTGTTTAACTGTGCGCAAGCAGTGATTCCACATTTTGTTGGACAGCAGTACGGAAAAATTATTAATACATCGTCTGTGAGTGGCGTATATGGAAACGTTGGTCAAACAAACTATGCAGCTTCGAAAGCTGCCGTAATAGGAATGACGAAAACCTGGGCCAAGGAGCTTGGCAGAAAAGGTATTAATGTCAATGCAGTGGCTCCAGGCTTCACTAATACAAAAATGGTAGAAAAAATGCCAGAAAAGATTATCGATCAGATGAAGTCAGTTGTTGCCTTGCAGCGCTTAGCACAACCAGAAGATATAGCAAATGCCTATCTTTTTTTAGCATCAGAGGAATCAAGCTATATACATGGGCATGTTTTACATGTAGACGGCGGAATTATGATGTAAAGGGAGGTGCGGTGCAAATGTATACCGAGCAGGCGTGGATATTAAAAAGGGCGCAGCTTACCCCTAACAATATTGCTTTGATCGATAGTGACACCAAGCTTACGTGGACTTATAAAGAATTGGACTATCAGATTAATAAATGGGTAACATTTTTTGATAAGAAGAATTATCAAAAGGGAGATAGAATTGCAGTACTATCTCTCAATAGAATTGAGCTATTCGCGATTCTTTTTGCCTGTGGCTTGAAGGGATTGATGTATGTTCCGCTAAACTTTAGACTAAGTACTGCTGAGTTAACGTATATCCTGCTAGATTGTCAGCCTGTCCTACTTATTTATGATGAAGAAAATAAAGAGCTTGCTAGCTCCTTTCAAATAGACAGTTTACTCATCACAGAGCCTCGATTAGCAGGAGGTACTTTAGAAGAGGATAGAACGAATTGGAGCAGTCTTGATCCCTGGTTCATCATTTATACGGGAGGAACGACTGGGAAGCCAAAGGGGGTTGTTTTATCCTTTGAAGCTGTTAATTGGAATGCTATCAATACAATTATTAGCTGGGATCTTGGGGAGCATGATTGTACGTTGAACTATATGCCAATGTTTCATACGGGGGGCTTAAACGCTCTGTGTATCCCTATTCTTATGTCAGGTGGAACAGTGATTACAGGCAGGCATTTTCAAGCAGAAGCAGCATTAAAAGCCTTGAATACATATAAAACGACGTTGTCTCTATTTGTTCCCACTATGTATCAAGCGATGCTAGAAACAGATTATATTAATTCAACCAATTTCCCGACCGTCAGATGTTTTTTATCCGGAGGGGCTCCTTGTCCTCATACGATCTATCAAAAGTTTGAGGAGAAGGGAATATTATTTAAAGAAGGATATGGATTAACAGAAGCTGGACCAAATAACTTTTTTATTGAACCCTCGAGGGCTAAGCAAAAAAGGGGAACAGTCGGAAAGTGTATGCAATTTAACGAAGTAAAGGTTGTAAATCATAGAGGAGATTTATGCGAGCCAAACGAAGTAGGAGAATTGTATGTTGCCGGAAAGCATGTATTCTCTTACTATTGGAACAATAAAAAAGAGACGGAAAAAGTTTTTGATGGATATTGGCTCAAAACAGGAGACCTCGTAAAATATGAT
The DNA here is from genome assembly GCA_934234185.1 of uncultured Psychrobacillus sp. Lineage (GTDB taxonomy): Bacteria > Bacillota > Bacilli > Bacillales_A > Planococcaceae > Psychrobacillus. The sequence continues at coordinate 2,498 of CAKQHO010000088.1, forward strand.
GAGAATGGTGATTATTTTATCGTTGGTCGGAAAAAGGAAATGATTATAACAGGAGGAGAAAATGTTTATCCTCAGGAGGTAGAGCAACGTCTAGTACAACATCCATTCGTTCGAGAGGCTGCTGTAATTGGTGTGCAAGATGAAAAATGGGGTGAATGTGTAACTGCATTTCTATCTGTCCATCAATGTATTACGGAACAGGAAATCATCGCATTTTGCAAGCAAACTTTAGGGAGTTATAAGGTTCCAAAGCAAATATTTTGGCTAGATGAGCTTCCAAGGACTGACGTAGGAAAGATAGATAAAAAACGATTATATGAAATGGCTGTAAAGTAAATATTTACAGCTATTTTTTTTGTTATGATAGTAGCAAGAGACTTGTAGGGAGGGGAAAAGATGTTTTTAAAAAAAGTTCGTTATCTACGTGAAGAAGTTCCTGCTACTGAAATTTATCCTTTCAATATTCCAGCTTTGCAAACATTTGAGGAATTAGAAATCCCCTCGAATGTTACATTTTTTGTTGGTGAAAACGGCTCCGGAAAATCTACTCTTCTTGAAGCGATAGCCGACATCAGTGGATTTCATACTGCTGGTGGTAACAGAAATCATCTTTATGATGTTCACTCCGCTCAATCCGACCTAGCAGAATATATTAAGCTGTCCTGGAGTTTAAAAGTAACAAAAGGGTTCTTTCTAAGAGCGGAAACCTTTTATCAGTTTGCAAGCCACCTAGATTTGATGGAAAATGCTCCTGGAAAATACGATGCCTATGGTGGGAAATCTCTACACAAGCAATCTCATGGGGAAGCATTTCTCTCACTTTTTAAGAATGCTTTTGGACAACGGTCAATTTTTTTATTGGACGAACCAGAGGCCGCACTTTCTCCAACGAGGCAGCTTAGTCTGATGAGGATCATAAAAGAATTGGAGGAGGATGCTCAGTTCATCATTGCTACACATTCCCCTATTTTGTTAGGATATCCAGACGCGACTATTTATCAATTTGATGAGGGAGCGATTGAACAGATTCGTTATGAGGATACCATGCATTATATCGTCACCAAACGTTTCTTAGACGCCAAGGAGAGAGTTTTTGAGGAGTTATTTAGAGATTTTGAAGATAGTACAAAATGAATTAGAAACAAATTCTTACCTCTGCAAAACTTTAACGGTATAATGATAGCTGAGGTGGATGTAACATGTTTATAAGTGAAAAGGAAATTGAAGTACGTTATGCAGAAACGGATCAAATGGGAGTAGTATATCACGCAAACTATCTTATTTGGCTAGAAATCGGAAGAACTCAACTAATTAGTGATATAGGGTTTTCTTATGCTAGTTTAGAAAAGGATGGCTATCTTTCTCCAGTGACAAATGTGAATATCAATTACCGTGTCCCAGTGAAATATGGCGATAAAGTCAAAGTGAAGACATGGATAGAAATGCACGGGAAGCTGCGAACTACATATGGTTATCAAATAGAGCATGGAGATGGAAAAATAGCTTCTACTGCTACTACTGAGCATGTAGTTGTAAAAAAAGAGAACTTCCGACCTGTTTCTTTAGCAAAAATTGACCCTTCATGGGATGCAAAATATAAGGAAATATCAAAGGAGCTTGAATAAATGGCTTTTGGTATAACTCGCGAGGAATTAATGAATTGGAAGAGGAATGTGGAAAACAACCAAGTTTCTTTTTTTACTCATTATTGGTTAGATGAGAGATTCCCAGGGTGTAACACTGTAACAAAGGTAGGATGCGCAGATGTTAGCCGGCTTATCGAGTGGGGAGAACAATATGGCTTAAAAAAAGAGTGGATTGATTACAAGGAAGCATATCCTCATTTTGATCTTTTTGGAAAGTACGAGACAGATATTTTAGAAAAAGAAGGCTTGCTAGACCAGCTAGATAGATTTAAAAAAGCGTGATAATATCACGCTTTTTTGTATGAGTACTCTAGCTCGTCTAATTCTTCATGAACCGTTACATATAAGTCATGCCCATTAAAAAACCATTCATCTCTTTCCTCGATAAAGTACATTACTTTATCGTGTATAACAGTAACTGTGGGCTCAAAAGGAGTATCCTTTGTCATTCCTAAGGAAAAGGAATCGTGTAAGGGGCTAGATCCGCCATATCTAGCATAGAAGCGAATCGTATCTCCTGCATCCACTTCCATCTCTTTTTTGAACCATTCTTTCGCTTGCTCAGAGATAAAGACTTTCATCTGAAACACCTAGCTTTCTTGGACTAAATCCATGTTACCTTTGGTTCAGTACCTTCTTTCATACGTTTAATGTTAGCACGATGTCTGTAAAAAATAAAGACAGCTAGAATTGTGACGATAAGAATAAGTGGCCAATCCTTTTCAACGGTCAAATAGTAAACAACAGAATAAATAAGTGCAATGACCGCGAGACACATGGAAGTAAGGGAAACAATTTTCGTTATTTTTAGTATAATAAAAAATCCTAGCACTAATATGACAAAAATCGGCCAATTATAAGCAAGTAAAACACCACCCGAGGTAGCTACTGCTTTTCCGCCTTTGAAGTTAGCGAATACAGGGAACATATGACCAACCACAGCTAACATTCCTAATACTAAGGGGTGAACATCTACTTGGTTAAAAAGAGATAGTAGCCCTAAAGAAGTAGCGGCAGTTCCTTTAAGAATATCCAAGGTAGTAACAATTAATCCGGCTTTCTTACCCAGTGTTCGGAATGTGTTCGTCCCACCTAAATTTCCGCTTCCATGCTCTCGGATATCTGTTTGGTAGAATAGCTTTCCAATCCACAAGCCGGAAGGAATGGAGCCTATTAAATATGCGAGCAAAAGTATAACGATTAGCATCATGAAAAACTCCTTTAATTATTAAGCTATTAAACTAGTGAACTTTCTTATTTTACCATGTACATGAATAGGAGTTCAATGTCTTGAAGCTTTATTCAAAAGGACAAAAAAAGCAAAATATTTTCAAGCTATTTCTATTTATCAAGAAGGAATAATGAAAATGAATAGAGAATGCAAGAGAAGGGTAGATTGCATTCTAATGGATAATTATCTACAATTAAGGTCTGGCCTGTCCTTCAGTGCTATTGACATAATGACAATCTGTTTGTAGGCTTAAATTAGAACAAAGAAAGAACAGATGTTTTGTTTTTTGGGGGGAACGTATTTGACTAAGATTAGCACCTTAACTAATTATGGTGACGACGATATTCAAGTTTTAGAAGGACTTGAAGCTGTACGCAAAAGACCAGGTATGTATATCGGTTCAACCGATGCAAGAGGGTTACACCATTTAGTATATGAAATAGTAGACAATGCAGTAGATGAAAGCCTTGCGGGGTTTGGTAACCATATTAAGGTAACAATACATCAGGATCAAAGTATAACTGTACGGGATTATGGTCGAGGAATGCCTACAGGGATGCACAAAACTGGAATACCAACAGCAGAAGTAATATTTACGGTTCTGCATGCTGGAGGAAAGTTTGGTCAGGGTGGATATAAAACAAGTGGAGGTCTCCACGGTGTAGGTGCATCCGTTGTAAATGCACTTTCTTCTTTTGTTGAGGTAGAAATTCACCGTGATGGAAAGAAATTTACTCAGCGTTTTGAGAACGGTGGAAAGGTAGCTGTTCCTTTAAAGCAAGTTGGCACTACCAAAGAAACAGGTACATCCGTTCATTTTCTTCCAGACAGCAGTATATTCTCTACAACAAAATATAATTATGAGACATTGTGTGAGCGCCTAAGAGAATCCGCTTTCCTACTAAAGGGCTTGAAAATAGAACTAAAGGATGAAAGAACGGATGCACATGATATCTTCTATTATGAAACAGGAATAGAAGCTTTTGTTGCTTATTTGAACGAGGAAAAAGATGTGTTACATCCAGTATTTTATATAGAAGGAACACAAGACCAAATTGAGGTGGAATTTGCATTTCAGTTTAATGATGGTTATTCCGAGACCATTCTCTCTTTTGTAAACAATGTACGCACTAGAGATGGCGGGACACATGAAACGGGAGCAAAGGCTGCTTTAACTCGCGTATTCAATGAATATGCAAAGAAAACTGCCTTGCTAAAGGAAAAGGACAAAAATTTAGATGGCTCAGATATTCGAGAGGGTATATCAGCAATTATTTCTGTTCGAATTCCTGAAAACTTACTACAATTTGAAGGGCAAACGAAAGGGAAGCTTGGTACTAGTGAAGCACGAAGTGCAGTAGATGCACTTGTCTCTGAAAAGCTTCAATATGTACTAGAAGAAAATGCAGAGCTAACAGCTTCTCTTATTCGAAAAGCAATTCGAGCACAGCAAGCACGTGAGGCTGCAAGAAAAGCGAGAGAGGATGCTCGGAACGGGAAGAAACGAAAAAAATCGGATACCTTATTATCTGGTAAACTGACTCCTGCACAATCTCGCAATGCCTCGAAAAATGAACTTTATCTTGTTGAGGGAGACTCAGCAGGAGGCTCCGCTAAGCAGGGGCGAGATCGTACTTTCCAGGCCATTCTTCCTCTTAGAGGAAAAGTTATTAACACAGAAAAAGCGAAGCTTGCCGATATTATGAAAAATGAAGAAATAGCGACCATTATTCATGCAATTGGTGGGGGCGTTGGAGCAGATTTCACCATAGCGGACATTGCGTATGACAAGGTAGTCATTATGACCGATGCTGATACAGATGGTGCACATATCCAAGTGCTATTATTAACGTTTTTCTATCGCTACATGAAGCCATTGATTGAAAACGGTAAAATTTACATTGCTCTTCCGCCACTTTATAAAGTGTTTAAAGGAGTAGGCAAGAAAGAGACGTTTGAATATGTATGGACAGAAAAAGAACTAAATGCTGCCATGAAACGAGTTGGCAAAGGAGCGATGCTTCAACGCTATAAAGGATTAGGTGAGATGAACGCCGACCAGCTATGGGATACAACGATGAACCCTGAAACTAGGACGCTTATTCGTGTGACTATTGAAGATGGTGCTCGTGCGGAAAGACATGTCACTACACTTATGGGTGATAAAGTAGAGCCTAGACGTAAGTGGATTGAAGCAAATGTTAACTTTAGCTTAGAGGATGACTCAAATATACTTGAAAATGATAGAATTCACACGGAGGATGAGGTAGTATGACACAAACCGAACGATATCAAGATTTACCATTGGAAGAAGTGATCGGTGATCGGTTTGGTCGTTATAGTAAATACATCATCCAAGACCGTGCTCTTCCAGATGCGAGAGACGGTTTAAAGCCCGTTCAACGTCGTATCCTTTATGCGATGTTTCATGAAGGGAATACTAACGACAAGCCTTTCCGAAAGTCTGCAAAGACCGTAGGGAACGTTATCGGTAACTACCACCCTCACGGAGATAGCTCAGTTTACGAAGCAATGGTGCGTATGAGCCAGGATTGGAAGCTCCGCCACATGCTAATTGAAATGCATGGGAACAACGGTTCCATGGATGGGGATCCACCTGCTGCAATGCGTTACACAGAAGCAAGAATATCTGCTATTTCTCAAGAAATGCTAAGAGATATTACAAAGGATACAGTAGATTTTATTCCTAACTTTGATGATTCAGATAGTGAGCCAATTGTTTTACCGGCTAGATTCCCAAATCTATTAGTAAACGGATCGACTGGAATTTCTGCTGGCTATGCTACGGATATTCCTCCTCATGCGTTACATGAATCCCTCGATGCAGTCCTTATGAGAATTGAAAATCCCAATGCCACTGTCGATGAGTTAATGACGGTTATAAAAGGACCTGACTTCCCTACCGGAGGGATTATTCAAGGAATCGAAGGAATAAAAAAGGCGTATGAGACAGGAAAAGGAAAAATAGTCATAAGGTCCAAGACAGATATCGAGCAAATTAAGGGTGGTAAAGAGCAAATTGTTATTACGGAGCTACCCTATGAAGTGAATAAGGCCAATCTAGTGAAGAAAATTGACGAACAAAGGCTAGATAAACGTTTAGACGGCATTGCGGATGTCCGGGATGAATCAGATAGAACTGGTTTACGTATTGTAATAGAGATGAAAAAAGAAGTAGATGCCCATGGTATTTTACAATATTTATTCAAAAATACAGACCTTCAAGTAATGTACAACTTCAACATGATTGCTATTCATAATCGTCGTCCTACAATGATGACCCTGCCATTGATGCTAGATGCATATATTGGTCATCAAAAAGAAGTGGTTACGCGCCGGACTAAATATGATTTAAAAAGGGCACAGGATCGCTTACATATTGTTGCGGGCTTGATGAAGGCTCTTTCTATTCTTGACGAGGTTATTAAAACAATTCGAGCATCCAAGGATAAAAGGGATGCAAAAAATAATTTGATGACCTCCTATGGGTTTACAGAGGCCCAAGCAGAGGCAATCGTCTCCTTACAGCTTTATCGACTAACCAATACGGATATTACCGAGCTGCAAGAGGAAGAAGAATCCCTAACAAAGCTAGTGAAGGAATTAGAAACAATTCTTGCGAAGGAATCGGCTTTGATGAAGGTCATCAAAAAAGAACTTTTAGCAGTTAGAAAGCAATTTGCTGAACAAAGGAAATCAAAAATTGAGGATGAAATTGAAGAGATTAAACTTACACTTGATGTGCTTATACCAAGTGAAGAGGTCATTGTAACAGTCACAAAAGATGGTTACGTCAAGCGTACTAGCCAAAGATCCTTCAATGCTTCCAATGGGCAGGATTTTGCTATTAAGGAATCAGATTATCTTCTTTATCAAGGTCCGATAAATACGCAGCAGCATCTGCTCCTTTTCACTTCGAAGGGAAACTATATTTATCAGCCAGTGCATGAGCTTCCTGATATTCGTTGGAAGGACTTAGGTCAGCATATTTCCAGTATCGTTCCATTAGATCAAAACGAAACGATTATTAATGCATTTGGTATCGAATCATTTGATTTAGACCTATGTGTACTCACTGCAACAAGAGATGGTCAGGTGAAACGCTCCCTATTATCTGACTATCAGGTACAGCGTTATCACCGACCGATTAAAACGATGAACTTGAAAAAGAATGATGTAATGATATTTGCGGAGCTATCTGCTCCATCTGATGAAGTATTAATGACCACTCATAATAGCTATGCGGTGCGCTTTTCACTTGATGAGGTTCCGATAACCGGTGTGAAAACAGCTGGGGTAAAAGGAATCAATCTAAAGGAAGATGACTATGTAGCTGAGGTTAATAGAATTTCAAAAGATAGCACTTCCGACATTTTATTAATCACACACCGTGGTGCTGTGAAGAAAATGCATCTTACAGAGGTTGAATCAGGAGCGAGAGCAAAAAGAGGACTTGTGACATTACGAGAATTAAAAACAAATGCACATAAAGTATTCTCTGTGTTGTTAGTGGACAAAAATACGGTGATTTACGCAGAAACAGAAAAAGGACATCAAGATAGTATGCAAGCTTCGGCATTCAGACCTGTAGATCGTTATTCCAACGGATCATTTGTAATAGATGTTGAAAAAGACGGCAAGCTTACAAGAGTATGGAAAGAGGACTCGCCGGAATCCTAAGCAGATTGGAAATGGGATATGTGGAGAAATAAGAATGTTTGGATTGTGTTAATAGGAGAATTAATCGCAGGTCTAGGACTATGGAGTGGAATCATCGGAAATCTTGAATTCATGCAAGAAAAGGTGCCCTCTGACTTTCATAAGTCCTTAATTCTAGCAAGCGGACTACTAGCTAGCATATTTGTTGGCCCGCTTGCTGGAAGAATTATTGATCAATCTAGCAAGAAAAAAGTATTAATAGTTTCAGGTATTGCTAGAGTGATCAGTGTATTATTTATGTTTGTGGCTATTGCAACCGGATCCATATGGTGGATGGTGCTGTTTTTGGTAGTACTGCAAGTATCAGCTGCCTTTTACTTTCCTGCTCTACAGTCCACCCTTCCACTCATTGTGGAAGAGCGCGATCTTCTCGGCTTGAATAGTTGGCATATGAACTTTGCAACTGTTGCAAGAGTTGCAGGTACTGCATTAGGTGGAATTGCACTAGTGTATTGGCCTATCCAATCTCTTTACATTATTTCTATCATTGCTTATGCTGGCTTATTGTTTTTTACCTTCTTCCTTAAAATAGAAGATCCTGTAAAAATTCCAGCAGCAAAAAATAAAAATAAGAAAGGGTTTAAAGAAGTTTTTGGAATGATGAAATCTTATCCTGTCGTATTAATGACGTTATACTTAACATTCATTCCCATACTTTTCTTGGCCTCCTTCAACCTAATCGTAATTAATATTAGTGAAATTCAAGACTCCTCATCTATAAAAGGGGTAATCTACGCAGTGGAAGGGATAGCCTTTATGATTGGAACCTTTGCTGTAAAGTATATGGGGCAAAAATGGGGTTCCATACAGATTCTATTTACTTTTATCTTTTTGATAGGGCTTGCTGAACTTACACTGTTCTTTGCTGATATCCCGTTTCTTTCCTTGCTTAGCTTTGGGATTTTTGGATTTTCTGTTGGCTGCTTTTATCCAACGGCTGTCACCATCTTTCAAAAGCAGGTACCAAAGGAATTTCATGGGAGGTTCTTTTCCTTCCGGAATATGATTGATCGAGTTTGCTTCCAAGTTGTTCTTATCACGGCTGGTGCCATGTTGGATATAATGGGGCTTTCTTATATGATGCTGATTTTTGGTAGTTTGAGCCTTTCACTATCACTAGTTGTTTTCTTTCATATGCGTAGAAAAAGAGTTGCAATGCTCTTAGTATCACCAGAAAAGGTTCTTAGTGAAAACTAAGAACTTTTTTGTATTCTTAGCGTTCTATTTATAAATAAGCTAATAGGAGTGTGCAAATGACATCAGCAATCATTTTTGACATGGACGGTACTTTATTTCAAACAAATTTAATTTTAGAACCAGCTCTGGAAGCTACCTTTGACGTACTCCGTGAGAAAGGCCTGTGGGTGGGAGCGACGCCAATTGAAACTTACAGAGAAATTATGGGTGTTTCGTTGCCTGTAGTATGGAAAACATTATGTCCAGAGCATTCACAGGAGCAACAAAAGAAAAGCAATACCTTGTTTCAAAAGAAATTAATTCAACAAATTAAGGCTAAAAATGGTGCACTCTATCCGGGGGTGGAGGATACACTAGCCAATATGGCTAAACACTATTCGTTATACATAGCAAGCAATGGTCAACAGGAATACTTAAATGCTATTTCCGAGGTTTATCAGTTAGATCGCTACATACAAAAGATATATAGTATCGATTTAATACCCTCTGGCGACAAATCGGAGCTCGTTTCCTTTGTTCAAAGGGAGAATAATATCGTAAAGGGATATGTGGTTGGGGACCGTGCCTCTGACATTCAGGCAGCAAAAGATAACAAGTTTGTCTCCATCGGTGTCCGTTTTGATTTCTCACAGGAAGATGAACTGGCATTAGCTGACTATACGGTAGAAGCATTTCATGAAATAGGTCCAATTATCTCAAGATAAATAGAAAAAGCATTTCCATCAGGTCTCGAGCCTTGGAAATGCTTTTTATATTTCTTCTCTAATTGTTGGAGTCTTGCCTGTTTGGTTTTGGTCTTACGTACATGCATGCTGAACGTAGCCTCTCCTCTTAGCTTTGTCACATCTTTCCCGGTTGTACGAAGCTGATGTCTTCTTTTGCGCTGTGCTGCTGATTTACCCATTATCATCTCTCCTTTTGTTTCTTTCAATATAAGCGTATCCTACTTTAGCGCAAAATTCAAACTACACCCTCTCCCGTGTAATATATGGTATAAATAATAGGGTAGTTTAGAACTTGAGGAGGTTAGTTTCATGCAAAAATATATAATTAGCATACTATTTTCTTTCATAGTACTTGCAAGTGTGACTGGCAGTGCGATGGCACATACCGGTCTAGAAAGCTCTGAACCAAGTGAAGGGGCTGTACTAACAGAGCAATTACAAGAGATTACGTTAACATTTGAAGGAAAGATCGAAAAGACAAGCTCTTTTTCTTTACTTAATGAAAACGGGGAGGAAGTGCCAGTAACTAATCTAGCTGTTGCTGATCATCTGTTAACGGGCTCAGTTGATAGCCTGGATAATGGAGCCTACACCATCGAGTGGAATATTATTGGTGCAGATGGACATCCAATCAAGGGAACAATCCATTTTATGCAGGATGCAGTGGTTTCAGAGACTGCAACAGAAACTCCTGCAGAGGAAGCTGTAATAGAGGATGAGCCTGTTGCCGAGCAGTCAGAGAGTGCAACGGCGGATGTGGAAGAGGACAGCTCGAACGTTTGGATATACGTCGTAAGTATTGTTTTGATAGTGGCTATACTTGCGTTTTTCTTACGGAGTAGGAAGAAATGATGCTATTCGCTAGTGTGATTGCAGAAGCACTCGTGTACGTTTGCTTAGCGATACTGATGGGCAGCTTCATCCTACAAGCAATACCGGATGATTTAAAGCCGACTATTCGAATTCCTTTTTCGGTGAGGCTTGGGGCGGTAGGTGGGATTATTCTCTTTTCGTTTATCCCACTTACCTCTCTCTTTGTTTTATTACTGGAGGACTATTCCTATTTCTATGTACTAACAACAATTTTATTTACGTTTGAAGTAGGGAAGGCTTGGCTAGTTACCTTTTCCTTATCTGTATTAATTGCAATCTATCTTTTCTTCAGTAGAAAACAAGCTTCTGTGCTATATGAGCCCTTAGGTGTTGGCTTTGTCCTTCTGCTGATTGCAGCACTTAGCTGGACAAGCCATGCTAACGCCGTTTTTGGTATGTCTGGATATCTCACACACCTGTCTCACTATTTGACGGTCGTCATTTGGGTGGGAATCGTCCTCATCGTTGGTTGGTTCAGTAAGGATACACGTAACTGGCTCGCCTTTTTGGATTGGTTTCATGTTACGGCTATCTTTTGCCTCGCTATTATCGCCATCACGGGGCTTTCCTTAATGGGCTATTCTATGGACTATGGGGATTATCCTGCTTCCTGGCTAATTCCTTATGGGCAAGCCCTGTTGATCAAGCATGTACTCATGATCCCACTTGTTTTATATGCAGTGGTGAACGGTGTACTAATGAAAAGAAGGATTAGAAGGAACGAGCATGCAGATCCAAGACCTTGGACGAAGCTGGAGTCGATCATCATTGTGTTCATCTTCTCAGCGACCGGCACACTCAGCCAGCAGCAGCCATTGCACAATTTGACGGAGCTTCCTATCATGGACTCCCTCTTACAATTTTATCATTTAGAGCTTTCTTCCATGAGCTTTGAATATATTAGCTTCGAATTAGGCTTTTCAGGGACCGCTATGTTCGTCTTCGCAAGTGTCCTTATAGCAATTAATTTGCTGAGCTTTCGAAAAAAGTCTCCACTGATTATTTCATTCCTGTTAAGCATTGCCATAATAGTAGCAGTCTATCTTGGACTGATGCTTAGCCTACAAACGTATTAAGAGCATTTCTTTTCTCTAATAAGGGAAAGGAAATGCTTTTTTTCTGATTATTACGGTCGTATAATTATCCTAGCATGATACATATTTCGATAGATAGAAAGGAATACCGCCGATGGACAGTATAGTAT
>CAKQHO010000089.1 GCA_934234185.1 uncultured Psychrobacillus sp.
GCTTATTTAGTGTCTAATCAAGGATTAATGTCTAGCATATAATGAAAAGATAGGAACGATTCATAGGTGGCTGAGAAATGAATACTCCATACAATTTTTATACCTCTTGTAATGCCCCTCCTCCCTATTATTCACGTAATATTCCTAACAAGCCATTACTACCTACTATTGGTTATATAGGCTCCTGGATTGATGCAATTGGGACAGTGGTGGCTGCCATTGGTAGTACTCCTTCCAAAATATTAAGTAAAAAAATAATGGAAGATCTCGTCTTTATAGGGAATGCATTTCAAGGTATAGGGAGCTCTCTTGTCGTTGATAGCCCAGAGACATTACCAAATGATCGAGTTGGAAGTGCCATCCAATCTATTGGGAATTTAACTGTTATGCATGGACTGCTAAATACTGATGTTGAGGCTGGAAGGGTTACCAATAAACAAGGAAATCTCCTTCAAGCATTAGGTGCAGGTGCCTCTATCAATTATGATGGGGAGATTACTTCTATCAACAACATTGGGAATGGTCTTCAGGTAGTAGGAAACTCTCTTCAGGCACTAGCATTGCGAGATGATGTAATAGAAACAGAAGAAGGACTCATCTTAGATATGGTTGGCAGCTGGGTACAAGCAGTTGGGACCGTTATTTCTGCAATCACGTATGAAGGTGCTGAGACAGCGGAATAACCAATTGCAATTTATGAGGGAAAATCATAGGAAGATTAAAGACATCTCTTGGAAAGGAAAGAGGTGTTTTTTCTTGTCTTGTAATATTATACCTTACTCTATCATACCTTATTTGTATGCATAAAAGAGATTACTAGAGGAGAGTGAGATTCTTAAGAAACTATTAGGTTAATAGGCAAAATTTTATTTTAATGCGAGCCACTTGGATTTCTCACTACACTCTTAACGATGGAGGATTTCTAATGAATGCAACCAAATATCAAAAAAATGTACAAGCAAAGTTCAAAGAGCTAAACCCCATACCCAAGGGCTTAACAGAAGATGAGGTAAAAGAAAAGCAAAAGCAAGACGGTTATAATGAACTGCAAGAAGGTAAAAAGAAAAGTATTGGAAGGGTATTCTTAGAACAATTTAATGATTTTTTAGTCATCATCTTGATACTCGCAGCAATAATTTCAACCCTACTAGGGGAAATGACGAGCTCCATAGTGATTATAGTCGTTATTACGCTAAATGCCATCTTAGGCACCGTACAGTATATGAAGGCAGAAAAATCATTAAATAGCTTAAAGGCGATGGCTGCCCCTCTTGCCAAGGTAATTAGGGATGGAGCGGTGGTAGTAATTCCAGCAAGAGAGGTTGTTGTAGGTGATATTCTACAACTGGAGGCAGGAGATTATGTTAGTGCTGACGGACTTCTTTTAGACTCACATGGATTACAAATTAATGAAAGCCATTTAACAGGCGAATCAGATGCGGTTGACAAGCTTACAGAAGCCTTGATAGAAGAGGGAGCTCCAATTGGAGACAGAAAAAATATGGTCTTCTCTGGTAGTTTTGTTGCAAAAGGGCGTGGACAAGCTGTCGTAACATCTATTGGTATGAAGACTGAGCTTGGAAAAATAGCAGAACTATTAGATAGTGCTAAGGAAAAAACTACACCTCTTCAAATTAGCCTAGATAACTTTGGAAAGAGATTAGCTATTGGAATTATTGTTATTTGCTTTATTGTTTTCATCTTGGATATCTTTCGAGGGAGAGAGCTAGGAGACTCCTTTATGTTCGCAGTATCCTTGGCTGTTGCGGCAATTCCAGAGGCTTTGAGTTCCATTGTTACGATTGTATTAGCATTTGGCACCCAAAAGATGGCTGAGGAAAATGCTATTGTACGTGAGTTACATGCTGTGGAAAGCCTGGGGAGTATTTCAGTTATTTGTTCGGATAAGACAGGTACGCTCACACAAAACAAAATGACTGTCCAACAAGTTTATATAAATGAAGAGATACTCTCCGAGGATAAACTGCAACTGAGCAATGGTCTACAAAAAACTTTTATGAACATGGCTTTACTATGTAATGATTCTATTAAGCAGGGAGATAAAGAAATAGGAAGTCCAACAGAAATAGCGCTTGTAAAATGGGGTGAAGCTTATCGAGTTAACGAGCTTTCCATAAGAGAGCAGTTTCCTCGTGTTGCTGAAATTCCTTTTGATTCAACTCGTAAACTTATGAGCACGGTAAACAAAATTGGAAATCGATATATTATGATTACGAAGGGTGCTGTTGATGTTTTACTTTCAAAAGTAGCACGAATGGAAACGTCCATCGGTGTATTCTCAGTCACTCAAAATCAGCTAGAAGCTATTAAAAATGCAAACAGTAAGTTATCTAGCGAGGGTCTACGAGTACTGGCATTTGCATATAAAGAAGTGAATTCTCCAGATATCAAGCTTGAGGATGAAAGAGATTTGACCTTCATGGGACTGGTAGCAATGATGGATCCACCCCGAGAAGAAACAAAGCAGGCTGTGATAGATTGTATAAAGGCCGGTATCAAACCAGTTATGATAACTGGGGATCATAAAATCACTGCAATGTCCATTGCGAGACAAATAGGAATATTAAAGGATTCCTCTGAAGCAATTGAAGGAAAAGATATTGAACATCTGTCTGACAAAGAGCTGCAGGAATTAGTAGGACGTATCTCTGTATACGCACGTGTATCTCCCGAGCATAAAATTCGTATAGTGAAGGCTTGGCAGGAAAAAGGAAACATTGTTGCGATGACAGGTGATGGAGTCAACGATGCACCAGCCTTGAAACAGGCAGATGTTGGAGTGGCAATGGGAATTACAGGGACAGAGGTAGCGAAGGATGCATCCTCTATCGTTTTAACGGACGATAATTTCTCAACAATCGTGAGAGCAATCTCTAATGGTCGAAGTATTTATTACAATATAAAAAATTCTATAATGTTCTTATTATCTGGTAATACGGCGGCAATAATAGTAGTTTTATTTGCCACTCTATTTGCTTTGCCAGCTCCATTTGCACCAGTGCATTTGTTGTTTATAAACCTTTTAACAGATAGCTTACCGGCTATAGCTATTGGTTTAGAGCCGCACAACAAAAAATTAATGAAAGATAGACCAAGAAATATACAGGAGCCTTTATTAAATAAAAAGTTTGCACAGCGGGTTGGCTGGGAAGGTTTAGTTATCGCTGTTATGACTATTATTGCCTTTCAGATTGGCTTATCAACCGGAGATGCTATGGTAGCTAGTACGATGGCGTTTGCTACATTATGCTTATCCAGACTATTCCATGGCTTTAGCTGTCGAGCTAGAGAGTCCATTTTAGAGGTTGGTCTATTCACCAATATTGCTGTCTGGGCAGCTTTTTTAATCGGTGTGATCCTCTTAAATACTGTATTAGCTTTAGGACTGTTGGAGGTAGCGGATATCAGTACCTCCCAACTAGTAGTTATTTACGGATTAGCCTTCCTATCCTTTATAATCATTCAATTAGAAAAGGCATTATTTAAAAAGGGTAATTAAATATAAATAGAGAAAAGAGTGGGCACATCATTGTGTCCATTTTTTCTATTGTCCAACTTAAGCTCCTTATCTCTATTTGCTTGGGTAAGACAAAGGCGCTTGCTCTTTTCTAATTAAAACCTTCTTCCTATATTCAGATTTTTTAACACATATTTACTTGGATAAATTGAGTAATTAGTTATTCGTATAAAGGTAGAAAATATATAAATAGTAAAATTATATAATTATATAAGACTATAAGGGTGGTTAATAATAAAACTATTTACTTAGTTAATCAATTGTTGATTATGCCGATACTCATATTGTAAAAAGAAAAGTATCTAGGAGGTAAGACATGAGAATTGAAAATTTAGATAAACAGTTTATAGGTGGAGAATGGATTGATGGACAAAGTCAACGAGTATTAAACAATATCAATCCTTACAATGACCAGGTTATTAATACATATAAATTAGCAAACGTTCAAGATATAGACCGTGCGTATCATGCAGCACAAAAGGCTAAACTAGAATGGGACAAAGTAAACCCATATAAGAAAAGAGATATCCTGGAAAACGCAGTAAAATATATCGAGGAACATGAAGATGAGATTTCATCTATCATTATGCATGAACTGGGTGGTACTAGATTAAAAGCAGCTTTTGAAATCGGACTTGTAAAAAATATTATTAAAGAGGCTGCCACCTTCCCATTAAGAATGGAGGGGAAAATCTTACCTTCTACAATTGATGATGTAGAAAACAGACTTTACCGCATTCCTGCCGGAGTAGTTGGTGTTATCAGTCCGTTTAACTTCCCGTTCTTCTTATCTATGAAGTCAGTTGCTCCAGCTCTAGGAGCGGGAAACGGAGTTGTTTTAAAGCCTCATGAGGATACGCCAATGATGGGCGGCACGCTTATTGGTAAAATATTTGAGGAAGCTGGAGTACCTAAGGGTCTAATTAACGTAGTGGTTACAGATATTAATGAAATAGGAGATGCATTTGTAGAACACCCAATCCCAAGAATCATCTCCTTCACTGGCTCTACACAAGTGGGAAGCTACATTGGACAGCTAGCTGTGAAAAACTTCAAAAAGCCATTACTAGAGCTTGGTGGGAATAGTGCATTTATTGTACTAGAGGATGCCGACATTGACTATGCAGTAAACGCTGCTACATTTAGCAGATTTACACACCAAGGGCAAATTTGTATGTCAGCAAATCGAATTCTAGTACAGAAATCTATTTATAAGGAATTCATTGAAAAATATGCGAAAAAGGTTTCCTCTCTTAAAGTGGGAGATCCAACGGACCCATCAACAATTATTGGACCGGTAATTAACGACCGACAAGCTAAAAATCTTCAAGCGTTAATCGAAAAAGGTATTGAAGAGGGTGCTACAGCACTTATAAAAGGAAATATTAAAGGGAGATTGTTTGAACCTACAATTCTTACAGATGTAACGACTGACATGACGGTTGCTCAGGATGAGCTGTTTGGACCAATCGTATGTGTTATTACTTTTGAAACAGAAGAGGAAGCAATTGAAATAGCGAACAATACACGCTTTGGTTTAAGTGGTGCTGTTCATACATCTAACTTAGAGCGCGGTGTAGAATTAGCGAAGAAGGTTCACACTGGAATGATTCATGTAAATGATTTAACAATAAACGACGAGCCGATTGTAGCATTTGGTGGAGAAAAACAATCTGGTTTGGGTCGTCTAAATGGTGAATGGAGTCTAGAAGAATTTACAACGTTAAAGTGGATTTCCGTAAACTATGGTCAAAGAAATCTACCTTATTAAGGGGAAGCGAGGGTAAGCATTATGTCAGAGCATCATCTAATCGATGCATTTATAAAAGTTGCTCCATTGCTCAACAGCTTGGTACAGGATGATATTACAGTTGGTATTTACGATACGGAAAAGCTGATTATTAATATACCAGCCAAAACCTTTTCGTTAAATGTGACTCCAGGTGATCCATTAATGGAAGGGGACATTGTAACAAGTTCTATTAGAACAAACAAACCATTATCAGCAATTGTCCCGAAGGAACTCTTTGGATTTCCGTTAGTTGCTCGAGCAATCCCATTACATGATAGTGAGGGAAATGTCATTGGTGGCGTTGGTCTTGGTACAAGCTTAGAAAAAGCAAATAAGTTATTTGAGATGGCAGAGAGTTTTTCGGCAATAGTAGAGCAAACAGCTGCATCCATTGAAGATATAAGTAATTCTGTGACTAAACTTGCTGATCGTGTAACGGATGTAACTGGGCAGATGAAGGATGTCAGTTCCAGTGCAGAGCAAATTGGTGAAATCTCTTCAGTGGTAAAGGGAATATCAGATCAAAGTAATCTACTTGGACTGAATGCTGCTATTGAAGCTGCAAGAGCAGGTGAGGTTGGGAAAGGCTTTTCTGTTGTAGCTAATGAAATCCGTAAGCTTGCAACCAATTCAAAAGAAAATGTTAATCAAATTAACGATATTACCAAAAATATTCACGGTCTTCTGTTAACTCTAAATCAAGCATTTTCAGAGATTAATACACTAACGGATACTCAATCTGGATCTATTCAAGAATTCTCCGCTACCATTCAGGAAATCAGCTGTAAGGCTCAAGAATTGGCACAGTTAGCGGAAGAATCTTTATACGGAGATAAGGAAAAAGAATAAGCTTATTTCAGAAAATATAGACAGGAGATAGACAAAACGGCAGAAATGTCTTTTGTATAGATTCTATTAAATTATCCACACTAATGATGCTTTACACTTGCACATTAGGAGGAAATATTATGCCGAATAGAAAACCTAATCCAGACGAAAGATCTGACAACGCACAAAAAATCCGGGAGATTATCAGAAACACAGAAGAAAATTTACATGAAGCAGAAATTAGTTTGGAGTTCTCCGATTCAACAGAACGCCAGATGATACAGGAGAAAAACGTGCGTCGGAAGCAGTCAATGGAATCCTTGAAAGAAGAAATGAAAGACGAGCTTAATAAGTAAGTGGAGAAGCCTAGTGGTTCAGAAGTGACCACTGGGCTTTCTTTATTTACAGGGAATACTTCAGTAGAGATTATGTCTTTAAGTTCTCCCGCCTAACTTGCTGGGCAGACATATGGCTGAAGCTTAAATATGGTAAGATATAGGGTAATAAATCAAGCAAGTGAGGTATTGCCATGCAATTAACCATCCGGGCCACAGGGCCAAATGTAAAGATACTGTCCTATCTATTAGCAAAGAATCCAAATAATAGATATGAGCGAAGTAACAATGGCCATTTAGTGAGAATGTTCTTTAGTGAGTTTTCTGACGACAATGTCGAGGTAACTTTCTTTGTCACACCTGATTCAATAGAAATGTCCAGAAATAGCTCTGAAACATATGATATTACCTCTTATATTAATGATAGAGAATTTGTGGTAAGTAGTATTTTTTGTACACTTATACGTTCTGCTATTGGTACAGCGTTAAATGGGAAGCCTAAGGAGGAATATGCTTCTTGGGTAAATCATCGCTTTCCGTTTGATATCGAATTCGGTCCTATTGCATCTAATCTTTCAGATCAGGAAATAGTAGAATTGTTTGAGCCAATGGGCTATAAAGTGAGAATTGCATATGGGGATGCTGATTACCAAGTGAAACTAAAGGAGAAAAGTACTGCAAGATATATCTCCTTAACAGGTTTAGTAACTTTGCAGAATGCTTTAAGGCAGCTGTTTGTTCTCATTCCTGTTCTAGATGATTACAAGCATTATTATATCGATGAAAAAGAAGTAGAGAAGCTACAACGTTATGGAGAAGGCTGGCTAGAAAATCATTCATCTCGGGATTTTATAATGCAGAAATCCATACGCTTTAAGGAATTATATAGCTTAGTGGGAATGGAAGAACCATTGTTACCAAAAGGCTCAAAGACGAGATTAAATGAGCTGCGATATCAAAAAATTATCGAGTATATTAAATGTCTGCCTGATAAAGAAAAAGTAGTTGATTTGGGAGCAGGAGAGGGAAAGCTTTCCGTACAAGTAGGATTTGTGGCAGGAGTGAAAGAGATACTTGCCGTAGAGCCTTCTGAAATGGAAAGACTAAAGGCCAACAAACGCTTTGAAGAAGTGGATGAAAAACAGAACTTTATTACGCCGACTACCATGATGGGCTCTCTCTTCTATTATGATGAAAGACTGTTAGGAAAGGATGTAATGATTTTATGTGAGGTTATAGAGCATATTGATCAAGAACGTCTACCGAAAATAATGACTACCATATTGCAAATCTATAAACCTAAGGCATTAATAATTACCACACCAAACAAGGAATATAACCAGGTATATGAGTTGGAGGAGGCTTATCGTCACAATGACCATCGCTTCGAATGGACCAGACAAGAGTTTAAAAACTGGTGTAACAGTCAGAGTAGGAATGTACCCTATGAAGTGATATTTGATGGAGTGGGTGAAGAACATGAGCGGTATGGACACCCTACACAGCTTTGTATGTTTAGAAGGAGGGAAGAAGAGTAATGGAAATCAAATTACCTTATTCAGGAATTGTATTATTAATCGGTCCTTCGAATAGCGGGAAATCAACACAGCTAAAGCAGTGGTTAGAAAAAAAACAAATACTTCCCTCTGAGGTAGTCAGCTCCGATGATTATAGAATCCTTATAAGTGACATGGATTTTATTGATTATCAACAAAAGTCAAAGGATGTGGCGGATGCATTATACGAGGAATATCAGCAAATCTCTAAGGAAGCCTTCCTATTAATGGACGCATTGATTGAAAAGAGGTCTAAATTAAATAAGACAACCTTTGTAGATGCTACCCACCTTCATCCTGAGGACAGAAAGAGATATAGAGAAATAGCACAACGTCAGCATGTGCCAATAACTGCGATATTATTTGACATAGAAGAAGAGACGCTGCTTCAACGAGATGAATTGCGAGAAAAACCAAGAGGTAAGAGAAGGATTAAACAGCAATATCAAACCTTTAAAAGAGAAAAACGCTTCATCAAAAAGGAAGCTTATCAAGCTATCTATGTTATAAAGAATGAAGATGTGGAATTGACACGAAAGCTTCAGCATCCTCTTCATGTAGAAGTAAACCATGGAATTGATGTTATAGGGGATATACATGCTTGCTATGATGAGCTAATCCAGCTACTTGAAAAGCTCGGATACCGAAAGAATGAACGGAATCTGTATACTCATTCTGAAGGAAGAAAGTTCTTATCTCTGGGAGACATTATGAGCAGAGGACCTAAGTCTATAAAAACGATGCAGTTTTTCCTCCGCCATATCCAAGAAGGACTTGCATACATGATTGACAGTAATCATGGGTGGAAGATCGCTAGATGGCTAGAAGGAAAAAAGGTTACCCTAAGTCATGGAGATGAAAAGGTTGCTGAGGAGTTTCACCAATATAAGGAAGCATATGGAACTGAAGCAGCTTTCAAGCTTAAGGCACAACTAAAGAACCTCCTTTTAGAAGCTCCTTCCCACTATATTCTCACTAAAAATGGTGTTCCAACTGCAGTATGTACACATGCTGGTATAAAGGATGAGTATATAGGCAAGCAATCTCACGTGATAAGTGATTTCTGTAGATATGGAGATTCTGAAGGACTTGACGGAAATGGCAAGCCTATTAGAAAAGACTGGACAATACATCATCAGTCCAGTCAGCTAGTAATATGGGGACACGATTCTAAGCTGAAGCCCCTCTTAGTAAATAACACGATTAATATTGACCAAGGAGCAGTTTTTGGGGGAGAACTGACGGCCTACCGATATCCTGAGAAGGAATTTGTGTCAGTTAAGTCTGGGCAAGACTATTCGGTAGGAGATAATCCCCTGATCGAGCTAAAAAATAACCGTTTAAATCCACCAAGCATTACTAAATTTCTTAATGGCTTTACTATTACAACAGAGATTTATGGGAACATTAAAATATCAAAGGAATATGCTATTCCTGCACTCGATACAATCTCTCATTACACAATACCTATTGAAGAATTAGTATATATACCTCCCACAATGAGTCCGAGTCCTAAGCCTTCTTTATTAGAAGATTACCTGGAGCATCCTAGAGAAGTGATCGATTATTATCGTAGAATGGGAGTCGAGCGAATGGTGGCGGAGAAAAAGCATATGGGCAGCCGTGGCATTCTTTTGTTATTTAAGAATGAACAGGCTGGTCTTCATCATGTCGGTAAAGAAGCACTGGGGGTTATTTATACAAGAGCAGGCAGAAGATTTTTCGCAGAGGAAATAGAAAAAGAGATATTATACAAGTTAAATCAGGCTCTATTAGCAAATCATTACTTTGAATCAAATAATACAGAATTTGTATTGCTAGATGCAGAAATCATGCCTTGGAACTTAAAGGCGAAAGAATTAATTAGTAGTCAATATGCACATGTAGCGGAAAATGCTATTTTAGATCGTACTCTTCTAACAGAGAAACTGAAAAAAGCTGCTGGTGAAAAAGAAGAATTCATAGACTGGCTGAACGAATATGAGGAGAAACTAGAAAATGCTCATATTTTCCGTGAGGTCTTTCAGAAATATTGCTGGAATGTTGAGGACGTAAATAATATACAAATTGCTCCCTTTCATATTTTAGCCCATAGCAATCAAACCTTTTTTCATAAGCCACATACCTGGCATATGAAGATGAACCGCAAGTTAGCTGAGATGACAGATATATTTGTAGAAACGGAGTTTAAGGTAATTGAGGATACTGCTAGTGAAGAAGAAGTAATTAAATGGTGGACTGATATTACCGAGGATGGCCATGAGGGAATTGTGATTAAACCTGACTCCTACATTACTAGCTATAAAGGGAAACTTGTACAGCCGGCGATTAAGGTGAGGGGAAGAAAATATTTACACATCATTTATGGTATGGACTATTTACTGCCAGATAATCTTGCTAGATTAAAGAACCGAAATACAAGTAAGAAACAAAAGCTTGCTCTACAAGAGTTCTCGTTAGGAGTGGAAGGGATTCAACGTTTTGTGAATGAGGAATCTATAGAAAGAGTACATGAATGCGTGCTCGCAACCATTGCAATGGAGGCAGATCCAGTAGACCCGAGACTATAAGAGGGAACCCGTTCAAGATTGAACGGGTTTTTCCCATTTGTACTTTCTAAAATGCAGTCTGAAGATATTCTATAGGTGATTTGTTAACACCTTAGAATTTATGCTTTTAAAAATGCTGGATCTCGAAATGCAGGATTTGGATATTTATAGAAGCCCTCTCCTGTTGCAACCCCTGTTTTTCCCTTATCTAGAAATTCGGATTTTAGGATGCCAGCTAATTTGTGATAGCCATTATTAGGGTCAGGGTTTGCATTTGCTTGCATCAATACAATATTATAGGCCGTTTGAATACCAACTACATCGAGTATGGCAAATGGACCCATTGGAGCCCCTGTTGCTAGCATCCAAGTTTTATCAATCGTTTCCGGGTCTGCAACCCCACGTGCAAATAAATCTTGACCTGCACTTAAAAAGGGTACAAGCAGAGAATTTAAGATATACCCCGGCTGTTCTTTTTTGATATGGAGAGGTATCATGCCTATAGATTTTGCAAAGTCCAATAGCTCCTTCGTAACACTTTCATCTGTTCCGCTATGCCCCATTACTTCTGCAGTATTTTTATCCCAAATTTCATTGGCAAAATGTAATGCGCCAAATTTCTCTGGCCGTCCAGTGTATTCGGCAAATTGACTAGGCAATAAAGTAGAAGAGTTGGTTGCAAAGATAGTTTGCTCAGGAGCTAGCTGTCCAAGCTGTTTATAGAAATTAGCTTTAATCTCTACAACTTCAGGGATAGCCTCAATAACTAAATCTGCGTGCTTGACTGCCTCTGCTAAATCAGAGCTAAAAGAAAATCTCGTCATTGCTTCTTTGGCACGTTCTGCATCGCTAAAATAATCTGCATAAACTTGTTGAAGCTTTGCTAGTCTTTCTTTTGCCTTCATAAGGGCCTCTTCATTGATATCATAGACACTCACATTATAACCATGGAATGCTGTTTGGAAAGCGATTTGACTGCCTAATACCCCACTGCCCGCAACTGTAACATGCATAAATTTCATTTTTACCGTCTCCTTTGAAATGGATTGCATTCAGTAGTATACCCCCAATAGTTTTAACCTAAAACAAATTTCAGCGTTCGTATAATTCATAAGTTATTACTTGGATGAATAGTTTAGAAGAACATACTTAATGGGTGGAATGTAAATGAAAATCTTCTCGATATATTTATTGAGTCTTGTTTATCTTTTATTGTCCTTAAAAATAGAATCTACAGCTATTATGGGAATGTATATTGTAGTTTCTATTTCGCTATTCTTCTGGGGAAATTATGAGAGATTAAAGATGGTAAGAGGAAGAAAAGAAAATCTTGAGCTGGAAAGAGAAAAGCTGTTAGAAAACTGTACTTATACACATAGTGTTTTCTCCAGTGATTCATTGCAAGTATTGTTATTAGATGAGGATCTTCAGTTATTTTTTTACGCCGAAAAGGAAGAGGAAGAGAAGGAGTTTGAGCTTAAACAATTCTCTTTTTCACAAGTTTTAGAGGTTGCTATTTTAGAGGATGGGGAATTACTCGCGATTCACCCAAAGGAAGGAGTAATCTCTGAAGATTTAATAATGGATGAAGAAGTAGATGAAGAAGAGGATGAGGAAATAGAAGTCTCTCCCATTTTGTCTATGTTAATTGCTGTAGATGATTTAACCACTCCTATTTTAGAGTTTATCTTTGTAGACGATGATCCTGAAACGGAAGAAGAGTATGAAGAAAAAATAGAAGAATGTAGAGCATGGTATCAAAAAATGAATGTTATTATACGAAGAAACGAACGTCTTAGAAAGAAATCCTAGCTTCTTCTAATTGTTTTATTCTTTAATCAAAGGGAACAGGAACAAGGAGAAACTGACTAGGAGGTTAGAATAATGAGCAAAGCAATTTTTATTACAGGAGCAGGTAGCGGGTTGGGTAGAGGTGCTGCTATTGGTCTCGCTAAAAAAGGACATCGATTAATTGCTACAACAGAAACTACCTCACAAAAGACAAGCCTTTTAAGAGAAGCGGAAGAGCTAGGGTTAGAAATGGAAATATTTAAGCTAGATATCCAAAATCCGAGGGATAGAGCACAGATAGATAATTATGATTTTGACATATTTGTTGCAAATGCTGCAATTAATGAAGGTGGACCCTTGGCAGAGGTTCCTATGGATAGAATTCGAGAATTATTTGACGTTAACGTTTTCTCGACCCTAGAAACTGTTCAGCATGCTGCACGTAAATTTGTAGAGAAAGGGAAAGGGAAAATTATATTTATGAGTTCCATGGCAGGTATCACTGCTACTCCTTATGTAGGACCATATACAGCAACTAAGCATGCAATAGAAGCCCTAGCTAAGACATTGCAGTTAGAGCTAAAAAAACATGGGATTCAGGTAGCTACGATAAACCCGGGGGCATACAACACAGGATTTAATGACCGTAGCTCAGAAGAAATTTACAAATGGTATGACGAAAAGAAGAACTTCACTAGACTGCAAGATATGAAAGAACAAGAAAAAATGCTAGATCAACAATACGAACCGCAAGATATGATTGATAAAATGATTGAGATTATTCCATCGGATCACCATAAATTCCGTACAGTCTGGCCGAAAGAAATGATTGATAAACTGATCAATACGGAAAAAGAACGCTGGGATATGGAGATATAATTGGGGATTCTACCTTATGTGTGACGGCTTTTTTAGGGAACATTTAAATAATTCATTTTAAGTTATTGAAAAGTTCAGGATTTCCTGAGCTTTTTTGTTGTTTATCTAAGAGCGTCTTGATAACAGCCAAACTTAAGCTATAAAAAAGACCATAGAGTTCCTTAGACTCTATATAGATAAAACCAATATACTAGGGAAACTAAAAGAAATTAATTTTTCGGTTTCTCTGCCTACCTTAAAAAAAGTAGATTTCATATCATAGACTATCTGCAGAAAAAGGGGGTGAATGAGATTAAACGAAAACGGAGAAAAAGACATAAAAATTATGAATCCCAGGATTATTTTTATGATCAATTAAATAGCAATAGCTACGACATAATAGAGGGGAATAGTCAAACCCAGTTTGATGTAGTTACCAATAGTAATTCAACTCAAAGAGGAAGAGAATGTATTGGAAAAAAACCAAATAATTGTTGTCGTAAAAAATGTAGAAGAGGCCCGATAGGTCCAATCGGTCCTACAGGTCCTACAGGTCCTACGGGAGCAACGGGTCCTACAGGTCCGACAGGTCCAAGGGGAGTAACTGGTGCAACCGGCCCAACTGGTGCAACAGGAATAACTGGAGTAACGGGTCCAACGGGCGTAACAGGTGTAACTGGTGTAACCGGAGCTACAGGTCCGACAGGTCCAACCGGAGTAACTGGTGTAACCGGAGCGACCGGTCCAACTGGAGCAACGGGCGTAACCGGAGCAACCGGAGTAACGGGTCCAACGGGAGCAACGGGCGTAACAGGTGTAACC
>CAKQHO010000090.1 GCA_934234185.1 uncultured Psychrobacillus sp.
GAGTGGTTGTAGTAAATTCTATATTGGAGAGTGTTAATCTACCATGTGCTTCTATATCTCTATATGCTTCCCATGGATCATTTGAAGGGGTCATTGTTTTATCTTTTAACATTTAAATCTTCCTTTCCAGTTATACATTGTCGCATATTGTGAGACAAAAGAAAATACATGCAGCTTTTACGGTTGCATCAGAGAAAATAAGGGTATAAGCATGATAAATAGATAAAGTGGAGGATATAAAAATGTTTTTAGAAAAAAATAATGAAATAAGAGCAGAGCTTTTTCGTTTAGTAGATTCACTAACAGAAGAAGAATTTAACACCGCTCCGGACAGTACATCCTGGTCACCAAAACAAATAATAGAGCATTTAATAAAGCTAGAATCGAAAATAATAGAAGGAATAAAACTGGAGCTAGCAAATCCAGCAAGCCCTAAGGTTAAGAAAAAGCCAATTCAATTTTCTACTATTAGGCTCTTTAAGGTAAAAGCTCCTGGTTATGCAATCCCATCCTCTATATTTGTACCTAAAGCAGCTATGAAGGAGGAGCTCCATCAAACACGAATGAGACTGCTATCTCTGTATGCTAATCATGATTTTCAAACCTTCCAAAATAAATCTCTGAAGCATCCTGTCTTTGGCAGAGTCCCACTTGGTCAATGGTTTCCATTTGTCGGTTTACATGAAAAACGCCATGTGAAGCAATTAGAAAAAACAATTGAAAAAATAAAAGGTCATAAGAAATAATTATTACTTATAATAATTTTAATGTAATTTACTTATCGACTTTATTAGAGTATTATTATTCATGGAGAAAAGTTACTTGAATAGAGTCTTTTCAATAGATAATAGGAGGAACAAAAATGACAAAGAATAGCTTACACAACAGTCGTACTTCTTTTGAGTTAAATGGCAAAGAGTATAACTATTATCGTCTGGCTGCTTTAGAAGAGGCTGGAATCGCAAATGTATCACGCCTTCCTTATTCAATTAAAGTATTGCTAGAGTCTGTGCTACGTCAATATGACGGCTATGTGATTAAAGATGAGCATGTAGAACAATTAGCAAAATGGGGAAAAGATGCTGATCCTGAGGCTGAAGTTCCTTTTAAACCTTCACGTGTTGTACTACAAGACTTCACAGGAGTACCAGTAGTTGTTGACCTTGCTGCATTGCGTTCTGCAATGAAGGAAATGGGTGGTAACCCGGATAAAATCAACCCTGCTATTCCAGTTGACCTTGTAATCGACCACTCCGTACAAGTTGACAAATACGGTACTGCAACAGCGTTACAAGCTAACATGGACCTTGAGTTCGAGCGTAATGCTGAGCGCTACAATTTCTTAAAATGGGCTCAAACAGCATATGACAACTTCCGTGCTGTACCGCCAGCTACTGGTATCGTTCACCAAGTTAACCTTGAATACTTAGCACCAATCGTGCATGTTCAAGAAAGTGCTGACGGAACTTTGGAAGCATTCCCAGATTCAGTAGTAGGTACTGATTCTCATACAACTATGATCAACGGTCTTGGTGTATTAGGATGGGGTGTAGGTGGTATTGAGGCTGAGGCTGGTATGTTAGGTCAACCTTCTTACTTCCCAATCCCTGAAGTAATTGGGGTTAAATTAGTTGGAGACCTTCCAAACGGAACTACTGCAACTGACTTAGCATTAAAAGTTACTCAAGTTTTACGTCAACGCGGCGTAGTAGGTAAATTCGTAGAATTCTTCGGTCCTGGGGTATCTAAACTACCACTTGCTGACCGTGCGACAATTGCTAACATGGCTCCGGAATATGGTGCAACATGTGGTTACTTCGCTATCGACGAAGAATCTCTTGCATATTTGCGTCTAACAGGACGTGAAGAAGAGCATATTGCAGTTGTAGAAGCTTACCTAAAAGCTAACGACATGTTCTTTGATCCAAACCTAGAACCAGTTTATACAGATGTTATTGAAATCAACCTTGGAGATATTGAAGCAAACCTTTCTGGTCCTAAACGTCCTCAAGATTTGATTCCACTTTCAGATATGAAAAATCGTTACCGTGAAGCAGTAGTAGCTCCACAAGGAACGCAAGGTTTCGGATTATCTGAAAAAGAATTTGCAAAAAATGCAACAGTTAAATTTGAAGATAAAGAAGTTGTTATGCCAACAGGTGCTGTAGCAATCGCTGCAATCACTTCTTGTACAAATACTTCTAACCCATACGTAATGCTTGCAGCTGGTCTTGTTGCGAAAAAAGCAGTAGAAAAAGGCTTAAAAGTTCCTGCATACGTAAAAACATCTTTAGCACCAGGTTCTAAAGTTGTTACGGGATACCTACAAGATTCAGGTTTAGATAAATTCTTAGACGAAATCGGCTTTAACACAGTTGGTTACGGATGTACTACTTGTATCGGTAACTCAGGTCCATTATTACCTGAAATCGAGAAAGCAATTGTAGACGAAGACTTATTCGTTACTTCTGTGCTTTCTGGTAACCGTAACTTTGAAGGACGCGTACACCCACTTGTAAAAGCTAACTATCTTGCATCTCCACCATTAGTAGTAGCATATGCTCTTGCTGGAACAGTAGATGTAGATTTACAAAGAGATTCTTTAGGTAAAGACCAAGACGGAAACGATGTATTCTTCGCGGATATCTGGCCTTCAACTGAAGAAGTAAACGACGTTTTAAACAAAGTAGTTACTCGTGAACTATTCCAAAAAGAATATGCACGTGTATTTGACGAAAACGAAGCATGGAATGCTATTGAGACATCTACAGAGTCTTTATACTCATTCGATGATAAATCAACTTACATTCAAAACCCACCATTCTTCCAAGGATTATCTGCTGAGCCAGGTAGCATTGAAGGATTATCTGGTTTACGTGTAGTTGCAAAATTCGGTGACTCTATCACAACTGACCATATTTCACCAGCTGGTGCGATTGGTAAAGATACACCTGCAGGTAAATACCTACGCGAAAATGGTGTAGCAGTACGTGATTTCAACTCTTATGGTTCTCGTCGTGGTAACCATGAAGTAATGATGCGCGGAACATTCGCTAATATCCGTATCCGTAACCAAGTTGCTCCAGGTACAGAGGGTGGTTATACTACTTACTGGCCAACTGGCGAAATCATGTCTATCTATGATGCAGCTATGAAGTACCAAGAAGAAGGTACTGGATTAGTAGTTCTTGGTGGAAAAGATTACGGAATGGGATCTTCTCGTGACTGGGCTGCAAAAGGAACAAATCTTTTAGGAATTAAAGCTGTTATTACAGAAAGCTTTGAACGTATTCACCGTTCTAACCTAGTAATGATGGGTGTTCTACCATTAAACTTCATGCCAGGAGAAAACGCTGAAACATTAGGCTTAACTGGTAAAGAGGAAATCAGCATTAATGTTGCTGAAGGAGTAAAACCTCGTGATATCCTAACTGTAACTGCAAAAGCTGAAGATGGTTCTGTAAAAGAATTCAAGGTTCTTGCTCGTTTCGATTCAGAGGTTGAGGTTGATTACTACCGTCACGGTGGTATCCTTCAAATGGTATTACGTAACAAAATTCTAGAAGCTTAATAATATTGGAAAAAGCCAAACCCCTTGAGGGTTTGGCTTTTTTAAATCGTTGATTTCCATTGCGGCGAACGCTTGTCGGGGCAGACATAGGCGCTTGCGCTTTTCTATGTTGTCCAGCTCCAGCGCCTTGCCCCTCGAGGTCAAATGGATAACGACTGCGGTGGCTGAGGAGCTGCCTCCTCGCCGCTCCCCATTTGCTTGTCTGGGCAGATATAGGCGCTTACGCTTTTCTATATACTAATTTTATCAGGTTTAATAAGGGAAAATATATAGGCATCATGTGACTGGTTATTTTGGTAGAGGTAGCCCCTTAACAGACCTTCTTTTTGAAACCCTGCTTTTTTTAAGAGTGTATAGGATGGTTTATTTTCTGGAAAGGTGACTGCTCCTATACGATATAAATCTAGCTTGTTAAAGCTATAGGAAATAACAGCTTCTAGAGCCTCACTAATTATCCCTTTGCGCCAATATTCGGGTAGAAGGTCGTAACCAACCTCCGCTTTTTTATTAAGAATAGAAAGATTGTTTAAACCTATTGTGCCCACCAATTCCCCTGTTTCCCTCCAAGTGATTCCCCATCTTATAGATCTTTTAAGTTCAAAGTTTTTTGCAAACGATTGGATCATTTCAGTTGCTTGCTCAATTGAAGTAAATGGCGACATGCCATAGTAACGGATGACATCTTCATTTGAAAAAATAGAAAAAATAGTTGAAGTATGTTCTGATGTTATTTCTTTCAAGATAAATCTCTCTGTCTCTAAAACTGGAAATATCATAGTTATCCCCCTTAATTTTCTACAAGTATAGCATTTTATATCAGAATTCTCATTCTATTAAAAAAATAAATATGGTAGGATATGTATAAGATTATTTAGAAAGGTGGTAACAGGATGGATCAACCAACAATCATTTTATCAAAGCTTAATCCTCCCATACCGTCTTCTAATTATATGAGAAGAGCATCCCTCACAAAGAAGTTAAAGTCTATCTCAGAAAAAAAATTATGCTTACTTTATAGTGGTGCTGGCTTTGGTAAAAGCTCAGCCATCGCACAATATCTTTTAGACTTAAATAAGGTTTTTTCCTGGTACTCAATTACTGAAGAGGATGATGATATCCTCCCATTTCTACGACATCTCGTGTCAAGTATTCAAAAGGTGGTTCCAAGCTTTGGACATCAGCTTCTTTCAGCAGATTTACTCTCTATGTATCCAAAGGAAGCAGAGTTAACGCGGTGGTATTCATTGTTTAGTAACGAGCTATCAATTGTTAAGAAACCGCTTACAATTGTTCTGGATGATTTTCATTTAGTAGATCATGTATTTCACATTAATTATATGATGGAAAAAATTATTGAATTTTTACCTTCTCATGTTCACATAATTGTAGCCTCCAGGATTCGTCCCAAATGGACTATATTATTAAAGTTAAAAATGAATGGACTTTTAGTAGAGGTATCGGAAAAGGATCTTGTATTTACAGAGGAAGAGATAATGGTGTTCTTTGAGGATTATGTTGAGAAAGTGATCACGGCAGAGGAAGCTTCTAAGATTGGAAGGCTAACAGAAGGTTGGGCAATAGCTATCCAGCTATTAGCTGCACAATTTGTAGATTCACAGAAGCAAATTACTCATATAGTAGATCCTGCTTTAAAGGATTTATTTTCTTACTTATCTGAAGAAGTTTTTTCATTAATGAACGAAAAAGATCAAGCGTCATTGCTCCATTACAGTATCTTTCCTGTTTTCTCTCGAGAGATTGTGAATGAATTTTTTGGTCAGGAGGAGCTTCAGCAATTAGAATGCTTAACAGCAGGACATACTTTCATCCAATCCTTAAGCGAAGATGGAACATATCGATTCCATGCATTATTTCAGCAATTTTTAGAATCTAAATGCCTCCAAAAGGATAGAGCATACTTCTATGATTGTCATCAAAGGGCCTCACTATATTTCATAGAGAAACAAAATATGGTTCAGGCGATTTATCACGCCGTAAAGGCAAACAACGAAAAATATTTGGGAAGCATTCTTACGCAGTTTGCTCCATCTATGATTCGTGCGGGTCAGTTTGACTGGTTACTGGATTTAATAAAAGAAAATATCACTTCTAGAGAAACGTTTTATGCACTTTATTTCTATGAAGGAGAATGTCATAGGTATCGGGCATTTTACGAAAAAGCTAGAAGATCCTACGAACTATGTCTTGAATCGGCATTAAAAATGAAAGATATAGTATTGGTTAGTAAGGCAAACGCTGGTATTGCCCATATATACTTAGATACTATTCAACCTGCACTTGCAAAACCTTATTTAGAGGAATCTATTAGATGGGCTGAAAATAGCCTAGAAATGAATAATACAGAAAAGCAGCACCTTAAAAGGCTTTTAGCGGAAAATCTAGTCAATCTCGGAAGAGCGAACGAGGCAAAGCAGTGGGTGGAAAAGGAAAAGCTAGCAGAAGAGTTACTGAAGGAAGGGAATTTAGATGGGAGGATATATCTCCGAACTGGGATGCTAAGAAAAGCTGCTCAAATTCTCCAAGCTAGACTGGGAGATGAACTAGCCTTACCGGACTCACATCGAGAAACCGATATATTGTTATCCTTTATCTATTCTTTAACTGGTGAGATAGAAGAAGCCAAACGATTGGCAAGCAAAGGAATTGAAACTGGCATTAAAGAAAAATCGGGTTTTGTAGAGGCAGTAGCCTGGATTAGAAAAGGGCACGCAGAATTTCTTACTAACCCTTATAATTTAAATACACCTGAAATGTGTTATTTGAAGGCTGTTAAGCGTATCGATGAGTTAAATGTCTCTCGTGCAAAGGCAGAGCCTTTTATGGGGTTATCCATTCTAAAAAGTCGCCAAGGAAACCTTCAAGAGGCAATTTCTTACGGAGAAAAAGGCCTCGCAGAAACGATAAAAAGCAATGATTATTGGCTCTCTGCCTATATCTTCTTGGGTCTATCAATTATCTACTTTGAAAACCATCTTTTAGATAAAAGTGAAGCTGCTTGCATGGAAGCAAATAAGCTTTTTTTAGATGGCGGTGATGTTTATGGTCTTATGTTAACCCATTATTGGCTGTTAAGAGTGTTCAATGAGCAGGAGAGTTTAGAGGCATTTACCCAACACTGTCTATTCTTTTCAAATTTATGTGTGGACAATGACTTTTGGTTTTTTCTCGAAAAACAAACTATTTTTGGACCTCCAGACCTGGAGATAAATAATTTAATTTTTCAAAAGGCAACTAAGCTAATTCCAGAATCATCCTTACAGGCTATTACAGCACGTTTAAAAATTCACTCAGAAATAAACTATCCTGGCTATGAGTTAAGACTTCAGTTACTTGGTCCATTTTCCTTATTTATGGGGCAAGTAGAGTTAGAGGACCGAAAATGGCAGAGAGACAAGTCAAAAGAATTATTGGCTTATCTATATATGCAAAAAAATCGCTTTGTTCCAAAGGAGGAGCTGATAAAAGCGATATGGCCAGAAAGTGACGAAAAAATATTGGATAGAGATTTTAAAGTAATCCTCAATTCATTGCTTAAGGCAATTGAACCGAACAGGTTAGCACGAGAGGAATCCTATTTTATCCAAAGAAGACAATCGATGTATAGATTAAATCCTCATGCGAAAGTAACAAGTGATTTAGAGCTATTTCACGAAAGTGCTGAAAAAGGGTTGCAGGAAAGTAGCCCTCAATCTGCGCTTGAGTATTTAATGAGAGCTGTAGAGCTATATAAGGGCCCTTTATTGGAAGATCGACCAACAATTGAATGGATATTCACTGATCGTGAGAGAACAGAGCAGCAGTATTTGTTTGTCTTGGAGAGGCTTGCTCAAACCTGTACCAGAGTGAAAGATTTTGAGAAGGCAATCTACTGGGCTGAAAGGCTGCTACGAATAGAGCCAACTTGGGAAGAGGCATACCGACTACTAATGTTCGCTTATTATCAACAGAAAAATAGAGTGCTGTCTGTCAAATGGTATGAAAAATGTGTAGCAATTTTAAAGCAAGAGCTACGAGTAGAGCCAATGCCTACTACAGTAGAAATGTATGAAATGATAACGAATTATAGTTGATAGGTAAATCCATTTAACACAGACGTGGTTAAATGGATTTTTTTCTATGACCTTTAAACAAATATGATACGTATTGACAAAGCTTCATGTAACTCTTTTGTAACTCCTCTTTAGTATGATAATTCCGAAGCATGATAGCGCTTACAAAATAAGTAGGGGGATTTACATGTTAAAAAAGTGGAGTTTAGTTTTAGTCCTTATATTTGTCATGATTTTAAGTGCCGCTTGTTCAGATTCGGATGGTGAAAAGACTGCAGTGTCTGGGGAGACGAAAGAACAGGAAACTATACGTATCGGGGTGCTTGCCTCTTTAACAGGGGCTCTTGAGTCATACGGAAAGCAAACGAGAAATGGATTTGAATTGGGTCTTGAGTTTGCTACGAATGGCACAATGGAGATAGCGGGCAAAAAAATTGAAGTATTCTATGAGGATACGGAAACGAAGCCAGAGGTAGCTGTACAAAAAGCAACTAAGCTACTTGAAGAAAATAAGGTGGATTTCTTAGTTGGTTCTTCTAGTTCAGGTGATACTTTGGCTGTTCTACCGTTAGCTGAGGAATATGAAAAAATTATGATAGTCGAGCCAGCCGTTGCTGATAGTATCACAGGCTCAGAATTTAATCCCTATATATTCAGAACAGCTCGTAACTCTTCACAAGATGCAGTGGCAGGCGCAGCTGCTATTGCCAAGGAAGGAGTAAAGATTGCCACATTTGCACCCGACTACTCCTTTGGCTGGGATGGGGTATCTGCTTTTAAGGCTGCTGCTGAACAGCTTGGAGCTGAAATTGTTTTAGAGGAATACGCAGATCCAGCTGCAACAGACTTCACATCTAATCTACAAAAGATTATCAAAGAGAAACCAGATTATTTGTTTATTGTTTGGGCCGGAGCTAACTCTCCATGGAACCAAATTGCTGACTTAAAGCTTCAAGAAAAAGGTATCAAAATTTCAACTGGTGCACCGGATATTCCAGCACTTAGCATTATGGAACCACTGGTAGGAATGGAAGGCTTCTCGGTTTATTATCACACGTTACCAGACAATGACATTAACAATTGGTTAGTAGAGGAGCATAAAAAACGCTTCAATGGAGAAGTTCCAGACTTATTTACTCCAGGAGGTATGTCAGCTGCAATCTCGATTGTTGAAGCTCTTAAAAAATCAGAAGGGAATGCCAATGGTAATGATTTGATAAAAATAATGGAAGGTATGTCTTTTGATACGCCAAAAGGGAAAATGACCTTCCGTAAAGAGGATCACCAAGCATTGCAATCTATGTATTCTATTAAGCTTGAGATGCAGGAAGGAATTCCTTATCCAGTGCCTGTGTTGTTAAGAGAGCTTTCACCTGAAGAAACAGAACCACCAATTTTAAACAAAAAATAATCTGATAGTGACAGCCTATTATTAGGCCTGTCACTCTCCATGCTATGGAAGGCTCTATAGCGTGGAGAGTGACAGATAGAGAAAGGAGTTTTAACGTTGGAACCTATTTTACGAACTGAGAATCTAACGATTAAATTTGGAGGGCAAACAGCAGTTGACCATGTAAATTTTGTCATGCCTCCAAGACATTTTAAATCAATTATTGGTCCGAATGGAGCCGGTAAAACAACCTTTTTCAATTTAATCAGTGGGGAGCTAAAGCCGACTGAAGGGGATGTGTTCTACAAGGGGCAATCTTTAGCTAAATTATCTGCTGTGGAAAGAACAAGAGCTGGATTAGGGCGATCTTTTCAAATAACAAACGTGTTTCCTAATCTTACCGTACTAGAAAATGTGCGTCTTGCACTCCAATCAAAGGAAAAAATCCGTTATCAGATGCTTCGCCATTTCAGCTACTACAAGAAGCTGCATACACAGGCCGAAGAACTACTAGATATAGTCCTTCTTTCAAACAAAGCTTTATTTATTGCAAATCAGTTATCTCATGGCGAAAAGAGAAAGCTAGAGATTGCCATGCTTTTAGCACTTGATACCGAGGTCCTCCTTCTAGATGAACCAACAGCTGGAATGTCCTTAGAGGAGGTACCGGCAATTTTAGATGTGATCAAGCAAATTAAACAAAAGGGAGATAAAACAATACTGTTAATAGAGCACAAAATGGATATGATATTGGATTTGTCTGACTCTATTATGGTTCTGTTTAACGGTAGACTCCTAGCTGATGGAACGCCATCCGAAATCATGAATAATGAAACTGTTCAAAACGCCTACTTAGGAGGTTTGTACGATGAACACCTTGCTTAAATTAGAGAATGTCCATACACATATTGGTCAATATCACATACTTCAGGGAGTTACCTTTGAAGCGAAGGCTGGTGAGGTTAGTGTACTGCTTGGAAGAAACGGTGCTGGGAAGACTACAACTCTGAAAACAATCATGGGGCTAACACCAGCTTCTTTCGGAACAATTCATTTGGAAGGAAAAGATATTACAAAAACCCCAACTTTTCAGGTTGCTACAATGGGAATAGGATATGTTCCAGAGGATCAAGGCGTGTTTGGGGCATTAACAGTCGAGGAAAATCTAAAGGTGGCAATGAGAAAAGAGGATGACGCCGCTCTTGCTAGACAGGAGTATGTTCTTGCACTTTTCCCGGACCTTAAAACATATTGGAAAAAAGCAGGCGGACATCTATCTGGTGGTCAAAAGCAAATGCTTGCGATGGCTAGGGCTTTTGTTAACGACAGTAAGCTTTTACTAATTGATGAACCTTCAAAGGGTCTAGCCCCAGTAGTAATCGAAAAAGTAATGGAAGCAATCGTGGAAATGAAAAAGCAGACATCCATTGTTTTGGTGGAGCAAAATTTTCTTATGGCCAGCCGCATCGGAGATACATACACACTTATAGATGATGGAGAAACTATCCAGTCCGGTCCTATGAATGACTTGGTAAAAGATGAAGAATTGAAGCGAAAGTATCTAGGCATTGCATAAAGGAGGAATACTTATGGAATTGATCATTAACCTATTGATCAATGGCCTTGCAACAGGGATGCTAATCTTCTTACTTGCTGCCGGGCTTACCCTAATTTTTGGTTTAATGGATGTATTGAACTTTGCCCACGGAGGCCTGTTTGCTTGGGGAGCCTTTTCAGGAGTCTGGTTCTATAGCCTGACGAATAGCTTCACTATTGCTATCCTAGGTGCGATTCTAACGGGGATAGTATTAGGCTTTATTACAGAGAAGCTAATTATTACGCCAGTTTACGGAAACCATGTACAGCAAATTCTCATAACACTTGGCTTCATGATTGTTTTATCGGAAATGTTAAAGGTAGTCTTTGGTCCAAATCAGCTAGTTGCAAAGGTACCACCGAAATTAGCAGGTAGCTGGGAGATTGGGGATGTAATTATTATTAAGTACCGATTATTTATCATATTAATAGGCTTTTTAGTATTCGGTGTATTCCAATTTATTTTAAAAAGAACCAAAATAGGGCTAACTGTGCGTGCGGGAGTAATGAATAAAGAGATGGTGCAGGCATTAGGAATTAATATCAAGAAGGTGTTCTTATATGTATTTATGGCAGGCGCTGGACTTGCTGCACTTAGCGGAATATTAATGGCTCCTTATTCAGGCGTTGTTTATGCAGAGATGGGAATGGAATATGCCATTTTAGCATTTATCGTCGTTGTTATTGGAGGGATGGGAAGTTTTCCAGGCTCTCTCCTAGCAGCTATTTTAGTAGGCTTAGCAGGAAGTTTCATGGCGTATTATGTACCTGCTTTATCCCTAGCGGTCAATATGTTGCTGATGGCAATCGTATTAATATTCCGTCCGCAGGGCTTGTTTACAGCGAAAGGATGATGCAAAGTGAAATCTACTTTTCAACTTAAGCACGGGATATTGCTAGTAATTGTTGCCTCCTTGTTTATTTTCCCGTTTGTCTCTGATTCACGTACATGGACTATATTGCTAACTCAGATTTTTATCTTCTCCATTCTTGCTATGAGCTATGATATCTTGCTTGGATATACAGGCATCGTCTCCTTTGGTCATGCCATGTTCTTTGGGATTGGAGCATATGCCACAGCAATCATGCTTAATCACTATGATTCGACATTAGGGTTTTTCTTCTTATCTATTCTAGTTGGAATGGTAATCGCTGGTGTTGTCAGCTTCCTTGTCGGGCTCCTGACCCTAAGATTAAAGAGTCATTTTTTTGCTATGCTTACCATGGCAGTATCTGGCCTTATCTTAGTGGTAGCCGAAAAATGGAGAACCCTTACTCATGGTAACGACGGTTTTACCTTTCGAGCACCAGAGTTATTTAGGGATCGCATGATGTTCTATTTATTAGTATTAGCTTGCATGGTTCTAGTCTATTTCTTACTTAGAAGATTCGTATCTTCGCCAATGGGTAGAGTTCTAATTGCCGTACGTGAAAATGAACAGCGTACAAAGTCACTTGGCTACAAAACACTACATTATAAGGTAATTGCTTCCGTAGTAGCGGGTATCATCGCAAGTCTCGCCGGCTCTCTTTATGCCATATCGCTTAGGTTTGTAAACACAAGCTACTTGTCAATGGATATCACCTTGGATGCTCTCCTCATGACCATTATAGGTGGAGTGGGAACGTTGATTGGACCAATTATCGGTGCAGGGGTTATAGAGCTAGCCCAGCATTATCTTTCGGGACTTGCAAAGGAACACCCAATCTTTGAGCGATGGATTATTTTCTTCGGGATTGTCTATATATTAGCTGTTATTTTCTTTCCAAAAGGAATTGTTGGTACGATACAGTATGCTTTTTGGAAGAGGAAAAATAAAAACATCAAGATGGATGTAGCTCCTAAAAGAAGGGAGCTAGCTAAATGACCGTCGGAATTGTAAGTACCGGGATATATCTACCATCCAATAGAATGACTGGGGAAGAAATAGCTTCAGCTGCTAATCTCCCTATCGAGGTAGTGAAAAATAAAATGGGGATAAATCAAAAGCCTATACCTGGAGACGGAGATCATACGGTGGCTATGGGAGTAAAGGCAGCCCAAAAAGCAATAGAGAAAGGGTCTATTGATCCGAAAAGTATTGATTTAGTTATATACATTGGAGAAGAGCACAAGGAATATCCTCTTTGGACAGCAGCTATTAAGCTACAAGAAGAGATAGGTGCATATCATGCTTGGGCATTTGATGTAGCCCTTCGTTGTGGTACTACCATCATGGCTTTAAAAGTAGCAAAGAGTCTTATGCAATCGGACCCTAGTATCCAAACCGTGCTATTAGCTGGTGGCTATCGTAACAGTGACTTTATTGATTATACAAATGAGCGAACCCGCTTCATGTATAATCTAGGCGCTGGTGGAGCAGCAGTTATTCTTAAAAGGGATCATATGGAGAATGTCCTGCTAGAGGCAGATATTATGACGGATGGATCCTTCTCAGAGGATGTGGTAGTTCCAGTGGGAGGAACAAAGGAGCCCCTTACGGTAGAGCATCTTGAAAAAGACCTATATAAACTTGATGTGTTAGACCCAGAAGGAATGAAAGCAAGATTAGAGCAAAAATCGATGCAAAATTTCCTTAAAGTAATCAGAAATTCCTTACTAAAAAGCGGACTTAGCGAGAGAGAAATCGATTACCTGGCTATCCTTCATATGAAAAAGTCCGCACATGATTTTGTACTAGAGGAGTTAGGTCTGAGTGAAGATAAATCTATCTATTTAAATGATTATGGACATATTGGGCAAATGGATCAAATTATTTCCTTGGAGCTTGCCCAAGAGGAAGGGAAGCTAAAGGATGGAGACCTCGCTGTACTAGTTAGTGCAGGCATTGGCTATGCCTGGGGTGCAATACCAATAAAATGGGGAAAACAAGGGGGATAACAATGAATATGACATTACAAAGAAAACTTTTATCAAACGGGGAGGCCATTGCATATAGAGAGCGGATAGCTGGTGAACAGACTATCGTTCTAGTACATGGGAATATGACATCCTCCAAGCACTGGGATATTTTAATGGATGCAATCGATCCTTCCTTCACACTTTATGCATTAGATATGAGAGGTTTTGGGGAATCCACTTATCATAACCGCGTTAGTGGTATCAAGGATCTTTCAGAGGATTTAAAGGAATTTATTGACCAATTAGGCATTAAGGACTTTTCACTTATTGGGTGGTCTACTGGTGGTGCAGTTTGTATGCAGTATGTTGCTGATTATCCTGGATATTGTAAAAAGCTAGTGTTATTAGCTTCGGCATCTACTAGAGGTTATCCGTTTTTCGGGACGAAGGAAGATGGAACAACAG
>CAKQHO010000091.1 GCA_934234185.1 uncultured Psychrobacillus sp.
TTGCCATTCTGTGGCAAGCCTCTTTCTAATAAGCAGAAGCCTTTTATTAGTTTACATAACAACAT
The DNA here is from genome assembly GCA_934234185.1 of uncultured Psychrobacillus sp. Taxonomy (GTDB): domain Bacteria; phylum Bacillota; class Bacilli; order Bacillales_A; family Planococcaceae; genus Psychrobacillus. The sequence goes on from CAKQHO010000091.1 coordinate 66, forward strand.
TATACACCCATTCAAAGTATGTTTATAGAAATGGCAGCCGGCTAGAGTTGCTGTGAAGCTTCCTCCATCCTGTACTGCTTTAGTTTGTCGAGGTAGAAAATCATCATCTTCGCTTTACCAAGGGGCTGGAGCGCAGCGAGGGAGTTTCAAGGAGGGAAAACTAAGGACGTCACATCCTGTGACAACGTTTTTCTGACCAACATCCTGTTGGCCTAAGCCGTGCCCGCGGAAAGCGTCCGTTCGTAGCGCAAATCAACTCTTCCTCGCGTACTTCTATTTTAAAAGAAAAAAGACTGTAGGCAAACTCCAAAATTTCTGGAGTTTGTCTACAGTCTGATGCGACCCTTCTACAGGGTCGCATTCTATTTATGCTTTTGTATAACGCAATACTGGCTTACGTGCAGCTTTTGTTTCGTCTAAACGATTGATAACCGTTGTATGTGGTGCATTTTGAACCATCTCTGGTGTTTCTTCTACTTCTTTTGCAATTTGTATCATCGCATCACAAAAAGCATCCAATGTTTCTTTCGATTCTGTTTCAGTAGGCTCAATCATCATACCTTCTTCCACGTTTAATGGGAAGTATATTGTTGGTGGATGATAGCCAAAGTCTAGCAGGCGCTTCGCCATATCAAGCGTACGCACTCCTAATTTCTTTTGACGACGACCGCTTAGCACGAATTCATGCTTACAGTGACGGTTGTATGGAAGATCAAAGTAAGGCTCTAATCTTCTCATCATATAGTTCGCATTTAACACCGCATACTCTGTTACTGCTTTTAATCCATCAGGACCCATTGAACGGATGTATGTGTATGCACGCACGTTAATCCCGAAGTTACCATAGAAAGGCTTTACGCGACCAATTGTTTGTGGACGGTTATAATCAAACGTAAACTTCCCTTCCTCTTTCACCAGAACCGGGCTCGGTAAAAACGGAATAAGATCTGCTTTCACTCCAACCGGACCAGAACCTGGACCTCCCCCACCATGTGGACCTGTGAAGGTTTTATGAAGATTTAAATGAACACAGTCAAACCCCATATCCCCTGGACGCGCTTTAGACATTACGGCATTAAGGTTAGCTCCATCATAATAAAGTTTTCCGCCAACACCGTGAATAATCTCCGCAAGCTCTAAGATATGCTCCTCAAATAACCCTAATGTGTTAGGGTTCGTAAGCATTAGGGCAGCTGTGTCTGGACCAGCTACTCTACGAAGATCTTCTAAATCTACAAGGCCATCTTCATTAGATTTAACCGTAATTGTTTCAAAACCAGCTACTGTTGCTGATGCAGGATTAGTACCGTGAGCAGAGTCAGGAACAATTACCTTCGTACGCTCCATACCTCCATTTGCTTCATGGAAGGCTCTGATCATCATAAGTGCAGTCCATTCACCATGTGCACCAGCAGCAGGTTGAAGTGTAACTTCATCCATGCCTGTTATTTCAACCAATGATTCCTGAAGCTCAAACATAAGCTCCATTGCTCCTTGGACTGTCTCTTCCTCCTGTAAAGGATGGATATTAGCGAATCCCGGGAATCTAGCTACAGATTCATTAATTTTAGGATTGTACTTCATCGTACAAGAGCCTAGTGGATAAAATCCAGTATCCACTCCGTGGTTACGATTAGATAGAGCCGTATAATGACGCATAATATCAAGCTCCGAAACTTCTGGCAGCTCAGCTTCCTCTACACGAATCAGTCCTTCTGGTAGCAGGGAAGAAAGGTCAACTTCAGGGACATCTAGCTCTGGCAAGCTATATCCAACTCGACCTTCTTTCGTAATTTCAAAAATTAGTGGTTGATTATCCTTATGCATAAAGAGCCCCCATTTCTTGCACGAGTGCATCTATCTCTTCTTTCGTACGTTGTTCTGTCACAGCAATTAACACATGATTTTTTAAATCAGCATTTACTCTTCCTATGTCAAAGCCGCCAATGATTCCTTTTTCCAAAAGCTTTTTGTTCCCTTCTGAGATAGAGCCATTGACTTTTACTACTATTTCATTAAAATGAGGACCTTGGAATGGAACTTCAAAGCCTGCTTGTTCAAATGCTTGCTTTGCATAATGAGTTTTGGTAATATTTTGAACCGCCATCTCTTTTACACCATTTTTTCCTAAAGCAGTCATCGCTACAGATGCAGCTAAGGCATTTAATGCTTGGTTAGAGCAGATATTAGAAGTAGCTTTATCACGACGGATATGTTGTTCACGAGCTTGCAGCGTTAATACAAATCCTCGACGGCCTTCTTCATCTGTAGTTTCTCCTACTAGACGCCCCGGAACTTTACGCATTAATTTGTTTGTTACAGCAAAGAAGCCACAATGCGGTCCACCGAATGCTTCAGAAATTCCAAACGGCTGAGCATCACCTACTGTGATATCTGCGCCAAGCTTCCCTGGAGGCGTTAGCACACCTAGAGCTAATGGATTGGCAGATACGATGAATAAAGCATTGGCTGCGTGTGTAATTTGTTCCACTTTCGAAAGGTCTTCAACCTGTCCAAAGAAGTTTGGATACTGAACCATTACTCCGGCAGTATTTTCGTCAACCGCTTCCTCTAACAGTTGAATATCTGTAACTCCATCTTTCGCTGGGACAGTTACCACTTCAATATTTTGTCCCTTCGCATAAACCTTTACCACATCGATATACTCAGGATGAATAGCTTCTGAAACTACTAGCTTTTTACGACGAGTATGTCCAGCAGCTAGATTGCCAGCCTCTGCTAAAGCGGTTCCACCATCATACATAGAGGAGTTCGCTAGGTCCATACCAGTTAACTCACAAATCATCGTTTGGAATTCAAAAATTGCTTGTAGCTCTCCTTGAGAGATTTCAGGCTGATAAGGAGTGTATGCAGTATAAAATTCTGAACGAGAAATAACATGATCGACGATTATAGGCTTAAAGTGATCATAAACACCTGCTCCTAAGAAAGAAGCATATTGTTTGCTGTCTGCATTTTTAGTAGCTAATTGAGATAATTCCTTTAATAGAGCAGATTCTGCTTTTGCAGGCTTAATATTATATTCGCCTTTAAAACGGACTTTTTCCGGTATATCAGCAAATAATTCATCAACGGAAGAAATTCCAATAACCTCTAACATTTCTTGCTGATCTTTTTCAGTCATTGGTAAATAACGATGCTTCATGAAAGGACAACCTCTTTCCTCAAATTATTTTCCTCTTTTATAAAAAGGAGTTGCGATAGTAACTGCCTTAAGACGCTTATTACGAATCTCTACCTCAAGCTCTTGACCAAGCTCCGTGTATGTAGATTCTATAAGAGCCAGACCTATATTCTTTTTTAAGGTTGGTGACTGAGTACCAGTAGTAACGAAACCAATCTGCTTTTCACCAGCATAAACTGGATAACCAGTACGCGGTATACCCTTATCAATCATTTCAATTCCGACACTTTTTCTTGGAACACCTTTTTCTTTTTGATTTTCAAGTGCTGCTTTTCCAAGAAAATCTACTTCTTTTTGAAGTTTTACCACAAAGCTGATGCCAGCCTCAAGCGGGGAAATCTCCTTAGAGAGCTCTTGCCCATATAAAGGGAGGCAAGCTTCGAAACGTAGTGTATCTCGAGCACCAAGACCACAAGGAAGAAGACCTTCCCCTTTACCTGCTTCTAAGATTTCCTTCCATAAATCTACCACATCACTGCTAGACGCATAGATTTCAAATCCATCTTCCCCTGTATAGCCAGTACGCGAAACAAGTACCTTTTTACCGGCAATGTCTACCTCATCTATAAAACGGAAAAACTTAATTTCTGAAAGGTCAGTTGAAGTGAGCTTTTGAAGAATTTCTTGTGCTTTTGGTCCTTGTAATGCAAGTAAGCCATATTCATCTGAAAGATTAACAAGCTCAACATCTGCTGTAGCATGTTGAAGCATCCATTCGAAATCCTTCTCAATATTGCCAGCGTTCACTACTAGCAGATAATGGCTGTCTTCGAGCTTGTAAACCAGTAAATCGTCTACTATTCCACCATCTGTATAGCACATGGCAGTATATTGTGCCTGACCTATAGCAAGCTTCGAAACGTCATTAGTAATAAGTTTTTGGATAAAAGCCTCACTACCAGGACCTTTCACTACAACCTCACCCATATGAGACACATCAAACAATCCAGCTTTTGTACGTACCGCCTCGTGTTCTTCTTTAATACTAGAAAATTGCACTGGCAGCTCCCAGCCACCAAAATCAATAGTTTTACCTCCATAAGCTGCATACACATCAAATAGAGGGGTTCGTTTAAGTTTTTCTGGCAATTTTTTTCCTCCTCATCTACTAAAATTACTGACTTTTTTAAGGCAAAAAAGGACAGAGAAACCCCTTTAAAAAGTAGGTTTCTCTGTCCTGGTACCTGAAAGTTTACCAAACTGGCTTTCCTCTTTGGTGGCTTTCCTCTAGTATATAGATAAAGCACTCTCCAGAGTTGCGTCCTATACGAGTTCTCTTTGCCTGAGAGATTCATAATCTTCATTACTTGCTCCTTCGGCGACGCAATTAAGCGTTCTCTCCCCGTATATTCATCCGCATTACTATTTAAGTGATAAAATTCTGTTTCTTTGTCTATATCCTAACATTAAGCCATTCAGTTAGCAATCATTTTTCCTGAAAACGTTTAAAGGCGAACATTATTTATAAAATTACGTTTTTCATTCGCCTTTAAGTCGTTTCACTTGAAATGCAGCATATTCTGTTATTTTTCTTAAATGTCTATTTTGTGTTCGGATTGTAATGTGGGCAGCTTTCTTATAACATCTTTTTCGACTATTATATAACTGCTCCAAATCCTCTCTTGTACTTTTTTGTACAATCGGTCGATTTTTATCGTTTCTAATACGAATCCAAATATCCTCAAAGGTAGCATCTAAAAATAAAACAAGACCAGACTGTCGCATAATGCGTATATTTTGTTCATTTGTTGCAACACCACCGCCTGTGGAGATTATACAGGATTCTTTCCGAAAATTTAAAAGAAACTCTGTTTCAAGCGTGCGAAAGTATGCTTCTCCCTCTTGCTCAAAAATCTCCGGGATAGATCTTTTTTGCTGTTTAACTATTTCCTTATCCATATCATAATAAGGCATCTTTAGCAGATAGCTCAGCCTTCTCCCTATCGCACTCTTACCACTACCCATAAACCCGACTAAATAGACTTTATACATTCTTCCACCAACTCACTACATACCAGAATTATTTTAATCGTTTTTTAAAATTTTCTATTTTATTGATAGTAGCATTAATATTACTTAATTCCAATGAATCATACGTTCTAAATTTCGCCTGGTAAGCAGAAGTCATGTAAATCATAGAGACAGTAACAAGTAAAAGGAGTAAAACCGCTGCAGGAAGAAAGATTCCCTTTTCGTTACGTGCTATACGTGACATAAAAAGTATGCTCCTTTTCCATTCCATTAGAGAACTTTACTTGAAATGTGATAGATTGTCCATTTCCTATAATATCTAACGTACTAACGTTCATTAGCATCGGCTCATGTCCCAGTCTATTCTTTTGTTTTCTAATCATGTTTGAATAAAGCTCTATATCAAATTCTTCGTTTTTAATCTTATAGCGAATTCCAGGTGGTGATTTTTGAAGAGTTAAACTATCTACGTTGCTTAGGTAGCTATCCGTTTGTTGTAAAAATAGGGCCCAATCCGTTTCTGTAACATCTGTTAACCAATCTTCTGTTCGGTAAATATATAAGATACTCAAAAGAAATAACTGAGAAGACAATAAAAAAATAGTTAACTGGAGAAGCGAATTCATTAATGTATAGCCATCATTCGAAACTTTTAAGTAATTTCGATACACTTGACCTCCTCCTTCTGAACTCCTTCAAATATTACACAAACACCATTACTAGTGATGTTATATTGGTAAATAAGGTCCTCTATTGTAGTAGTCCCCTCGAATTCTCCTAGGTCGATATATCGCTTTACAGCATCATGCATAACAAGAGAAGCATGATAATGCCGTTTCTTATTTTCAAGTGTATAAGTGATTTGCATAGTCATCGGAAGCAAAGTAGTCGCAACAAGTAACAGAATAGATAGACTCAAAATAGTTTCGGGCCAAGAGAATCCTTTTTCATTCGTCATATGATAGTCTCCCATGTCCGATATTCACAGTTACCTTTTTGGTACTATTCTTAGTTTCAAATCTAAAAACACCAAATTGATTTACAGCACCGTTCGGATGAAAACCAATGGTACTTAGATAACTATTTTTAGAAAGAGATATATCCTTAGGGAGCGATCGTTTAAACAACGTAGAATTAAGGTTTTTCACTTGATACTTCCTTCCCTCATCGTAAAATTCTAAGTAAATATAGCTAGATTGAGCGAGGGCTAAAGATTGCATTTGTTGAAGGTCTAAATGGAGCTGACGAATAAAGTTTTTCTCTTCCCTCTTCTCTATTTGTGAATTTGTAATATAAATCGTTGAGAAGCTAATGAGCATAAAAATAGATAAAACCAAAAGTGTTTCTAAAAGTGTAAATCCGTATGAATTAAGGTGATTAACTTTCATCTAATATAGAAACTTTCCCATCTGTAATGATTAGCCGATTTCCATTAGAGCAAGTTCTGTTATCCTCCGTTATATATTGTTCTGTTATTAACTGCTCTATCGTTGGAGTTGTTTTCCTATCAATCTTATAAGACTCTACTTGTCCCTCTAGCATTTTTTGCAGTGCCTCGCACCCTTTGCTATCTATACTAGCAGATTGCTTGGTGACATTTGGAATTGTAATAAGAATCAACACAGAGATAATTAAAAGAACGATCATCATTTCTACCAAAGTAAATCCTCGGTTGTTTACTAATCTTTTTAGCATATTTTTCTGCTCCTTTAAATAAAGTTAATGGTTTTGTATAAGGGTAACAAGATAGACAAATAGGCTCCTACTATAAAAATAGCTAGTATAAGAAAAAGTGTAGGTTGAAGTATATTTAGATAGCGAGATAATTTCCCTTCCAGTTGTTCCGCTAACACATCGCTGTAGATGGTTAGCTCTCTTCCCAGATATCCGCTATTTTCTCCGTGCGAGATAAATTGAGGAAACTCGTTCGTAAAACATTGAAGACTTATGGCTGATTCATAAAAAGACTTTCCCATAATTGCTTCATTTTTCATCTTTTCACCAACATACTTAAGTAGTGGATCTTCATATTGGGATATTAGCGCAGCTAAAGAATCCTGTAGAGATAAACCACTTTCAAGCATGGTTCCCAACTCTCTAGAAAAAACGTGAGTCAAAATTAGTTTGTTCCACACTTTTACAATAGGAAACTTATTATAAAAATGCTGCTTAAATTCAATCGTTTTTCGACTAAGCCATAGCTTATGAAAAAGAAAAATAACTAGGAGAAAGGTGATAGTAAAAAGAAAAAAAGCATTGGGTAAGTTTAAAAGGAATTTTGAAAGGAAAAGTGAGGTATTTTCATTATTTTTTGATGCAAATAAGGACTCCATATTAGGTAGAAAAGACAGACGAAAGATAGTAAATAAAACAAATATAATAATAAACAAACAAACAGGATACATTAAAAGACTTCTCAATCTGTTGAACGTCTTTTCATACATTTGACTGTGTCTCGCTAACACTCTGGTAGTTTCTTCTATGAATCCGTGTACAGAGGATAGATGAATAGGCAAGACAATTCTGCTAGGAAATCCAAGGATTTTAAAAACCTCTCTTAGGTCAGATCCCTTTTTTTGTTCCTCTATTATTCGTGAATATGCCTGAGAAGGTTCTTTTAAGTAAAACGGTAAGAGAAGCTTTACTGAATCGTGAAATGTATAACCTTCCATAAGTAAATCGCTTAGCCTAGCTAAGAATGAGGAATATTTTTTTCGTGGTATATGACACCTACTATTAGCTATAAAAGATTTAAATAAGCTGTATAACACCTTCCTTAACCCCCTTTTCTATTTGGAAGGAAAGAGTAAGGTGCTCAGGCATATAAAATTTGCCACCATACTGCAATGAATTTATTGCATCTGCTAAGATATCTTCCGTAATTATCTCATAAAGTGCAGAAAGCTCTGAGGAATCCTCTCGACCTACTTTCACTAAAGACTGTGTAACGATCCCAGTAACTGTCTGCTTTAACTCGTCAGGGGTAATGCCCAAATCCATTAAACGGTATAATGCTCCCAATCCATTCCTAGCATGTATAGTAGAAACTACCATATGGCCTGTCAATGCTGCTTGTATGGCCGCCTTTGCAGTTGATTCATCGCGTATTTCACCAATCATTATAACATCTGGTGAATGTCTGAGAATTGCCTTCAGTCCCGCAGAATAAGTTACTCCTGATTTCTCATTTACTTGGATTTGCAATAAGTGAGACTGACTATTCTCTACTGGATCTTCTAATGAAATAACATGCCGGTTAAGATTTTCAGACCAATATTTTGTGAGAGAATACATGCTTGTAGATTTACCGGAACCAGTAGGACCTACGAAAAGAATCATTCCCCATCTTTTGTTTGCCATTTCTATGATTTTGTCTGAGGCTTCTCTATACAGAGATAGAGAGTGTATGATTTTAGCATTATCATGCTGTTGTAGTCTGATTACAATACTCTCTTTGCCAAAAATAGATGGTAGGGTTGAAACTCGAAATGAATATTTTTGAGAATGGAACACTTGTTGAAAGGAACCACTTTGGGGCTTTCTTTTTTCGCTGATATCAAGAGAGGATAAAAATTTGAAGTAGGATATGATACGTTCCCCTATGTTCAATGGAAGCTTACCTGCTTCGAACATCTGGTTATTTTTTTTAAAATAGTATAGATAATACTCTTCATTCGGTATCATATGAAAATCGGATGCACCAAATTCCTGAGCTTTTTGTAAAAGAAATAGACATTTTTGTTCTACAGTATTTTCACTTAGTTTCACGATTACTCCTTTCCCCAGTAGTAGGCTTGGCCGCATAAGCCTTATACCAAATAGTATACGTTTAAAATGGTAATAAAGAAAGAGGTATTTTTTCAAAAATTTAATTAGTTTGTTAATTATATTCCCTTGTTTATAATGAAGCTATGAGGATGGGAGAGATTTTGATGACACATACTTTTAAATTATCTTCGACACTAGCAGACGAAACAAGATATGCCATATATCAATACATTTTGAAAGAAAATAGAACTGTTAACGTCCTACAAATTGCCTCACAGTTTGCAATTCACCCAAATGTAGCTAGACTCCATTTGTCAAAGCTGACAGATTCCAAGCTACTTTCTTCCAGGTTGGAGAAAAAGATTCACGGAGGTAGGCCAGCAAAGATTTATGAAATTGCAAAGGAGCCAATTTATTTAAGCTTCCCTAAACAAGAAAATGACCTATTATTGGGATGGTTAATCGAGTTAGTATCTACTGGAGGCAGTGAAACACTTGAAAAGGCTAAGCGAATTAGCTATCAATCAGGTCTAAAAGCAGTTTCATCTACACCAGCTTCTTTTGAAGAGAAACTTGCTTTACTGAATGAGGTATCGGATTCTATTGGTTATGTTCCCAAGGTTTCAGAACATGAAGGTAAAAAAATAATTACCTTTCAGATTTTCAATTGCCCTTACAAAGGTTTAACCAAACTGCATTCTGAGATTGTTTGCACGCTTCACGAGTCCTATTTAAAGGGATTGTTTCATGTCCTTTTCTGTTCGGAAGAGCTAGTTCAAATAGAAAGTATGTTAAATAACTGTACGAATTGCGTATATCAGGTGGAAGTTCTATAATAATAAAAGATGGAACATATTTGTGACAAAGTTATGTTATTCATGTTCTAAAGTACATTATTCAGTTTACATGTATGAACAAGTTCATTTATAATGGATAAGAGATTATTTGTATTCGTTTGTTAAAGGAGGGACTACAATGGGCAATATGTATAAAGTGATGGCATTTTGGACAGGGATTTTCGCAGTTATGTTTTATTTAGGTGATATGATGCCAGCAACTTTAATATTCTTAGCAAACACGGGATTATTCCTTCTTTTAGGGTTCTTAAACCTTTCTGAGCGTATGTATATGTATATCTTCGGGGCTTACTTAATGTTCTTCTTCGCAGGTTTTACATACTACACAACGTTTATTCACGTACCTGGTGCTGGACACTAAATAGCAAAAAAAGCAGCTCTTTTAAAGGAGCTGCTTTTTTCATGGATTTTTTCAGAAACCATGTAAAAAAGGATTACTATTCATTTCATTACCTACAGTAGTAGCTGGTCCATGTCCTGGATAGATAATGGTGTCCTCTGGCATCGTTAGAAGCTTGTTGTGAATAACAGTCATTAGCTGCTTTTCATTACCTCCAGGCAAGTCGGTTCTGCCGATACTATTTTCAAAAAGAGTGTCTCCAACAATAGCAAAGCCCTCCTGCTGAAAATAATACGTAATGCTGCCAGGAGAGTGACCTGGTGTAAAAACCATCTCAAAGTGAAAGTCTGAAATGGACATGTTTCCTTCAGAGCTAATTACATGATCGGCTTCCTTGCAGACAAGTGAGGGAATTTCTTCATATTTTCCTGATCCATTTTTCATTGGATCCTTCAACCATTTTTCTTCTGCCTTATGTATATATACAGGGATGGCAAATTCCTCTCTAACTTCATCTAAAGCACCAATATGATCGAAATGAGCATGGGTTAACAAAATAGCCAAAGGCTTCAACTGTAATTTTTTAAGCTCCTTTATCAGGGCATCTGCATGTCCACCAGGATCCACAATTAAGCATTCTTTCTTTTGATTTGAAATTATATAGCAGTTTGTCTGTATGTAACCTAATGGATATGTACGAACATTATAGCTTAACATTTACATCACTCTTTTCCTTGTAGTTTCACTAATTCTAACTTCTATTATACCATTGTTGATATATTGCAAGAAATGTGTATAATACAAGATAATTAGATACTTAACAAGTTTTCTAGGGTTCCGCAGCATCTAGATGTTGGTCTGGTCCGAGAGGAGACTCATAGCATTGCTATGTCACGGAAGGATAAAAGCCTGGGAGGAACTGTTTAACAGTTACCTTTCAGGCTTCTTTGTTTTTAAAAATGAAACGGGAGGTTGTTTTAGATGAATAAAGAATGGACAAAAGTGATGGCGGCTGCCATCTTTGAAGTGTTTTGGGTAATAGGCTTAAAACATGCAACTGGTTTTTGGTCTTGGTCCGGGACTGTTATATGCATATTTATTAGCTTTTATTTAATGATTATGGCTGGAAAAAAGCTTCCCGTAGGAACTGTCTATGCTGTTTTTGTTGGATTAGGAACTGCTGGTACAGTGTTATCTGAAATACTAATCTTCCATGAGCCAATTCAACCAGCAAAATTTCTCTTCATTTTCTTATTACTAATAGGAGTGGTCGGCTTAAAAACAGTTACCAATATAAAAGAACAGGAAAGGTATGAGAATTAATGGCATGGTTTTCTTTAATTTTAGCAGGCTTATGTGAAACGTTTGGAGTTGTAATGATTAATACTTGGCATAAAGATAGAAGCTGGCAAGCTTTAGTTTTACTATTGCTAGGCTTTGGAGCAAGTTTTTTTCTGCTTGCCTATTCTATGAAAACAATACCAATGGGCACCGCATATGCAATATGGACAGGCATTGGTGCCTCTGGTGGAGCAATAATGGGAATGGTTTTTTTCGGAGAATCCTCTGAATGGAAGAGAATATTTTTTATAAGTATGATTTTATGTGCAGTAGTAGGTTTAAAGCTAATTGCATAGTTTTTTAACTTTAAGTATTGATCTCCTATTGGTATTTTGGTTTCAAAAAAGTATTTATAATGCCTAGTTTTTTTGTTCAATGAATCGCCACTTTTTTCACTCGACAAATTTAACGAATACAATTACAATAGAAGAGGAATATTGTAAAGGCGACATTCATTTTCAATGTCGGAAGGAGTGTCTTTATGAACTTATTAATGGTTATTTTTGGACTAGTTGCAGTACTTGCTGCAATTGGCACTTTTCAAGCATTAAAAGAAAAAAATGTGCTTGGTGTTCTTTTTAACTTCGGAACATTTGCTGTATTTGGATTCTTTGTAGTAATGACTATTTTACAACAAGGTTTTCCACCAACATTACACTAAAATGGTTAAAAAAACTGCTATACATATGTATGGCAGTTTTTTTAGGCTCTATACTGAATGTGGTGGTGGGGTCAGCACTATCAAGAGTGTGACAATTTTCTAAAAAAATCTAAAAAAAAAAACATCCAATACTCTCTATTTGTTACCTTTAATTTGGCGAAAAAAAGGATTGGAGAGAGTATGGATGCAAGAAGATTTTATCATGAAAATGTTAGGAATAAAAGAGAAGTACGTGGAATTATGGGATATGAAAGAAGAAAATAGAGAATTTCACTTTTGGCTACAAACGAAACAGCGAAAACAAACCTGCCCTAAATGCGGAGAAAAAACAAAACGAGTCCATAGTTATCGAACACAATTGATCAAAGGTCGTTTAATTGAGGAGCGCCCCGTAAAAATACATCTAAAAAAGAGACGGTACCTATGCACGTCTTGCCATCACACATTCTATGAAAAGTTGGCTTTTATCAAGCGGTATCAACGTCATACAGCATCCCTTGAACAGCAAGTGTTAACTTATGTAGGCGAACATTCTTTTAAATCGGCGGGGAAGATGGCCGGCGTGAGCACCAATCATGTCCTTCGTCTATTTAATAAGCGTCCAATCAAGGTGAATCGTATTCTACCGGCGGTGATCGCAATCGATGAATTTAAAGGAGACGCGGACAAGGAAAAGTTTCAAACCATCATTGTCGATGTGCAGAATAAAAAGATCATCGATGTCTTACCGAATCGTTTAAGTGAGACCATTGAAAATTATTTTCGTAACTGTGATACAAGTGGTGTAAAAATAGTGGTCATGGACTTATCGAAGCGCTTCAAGGATGCCATCCGAAAGGCCCTAGGCAACCCATTGATCATAGCCGATCGCTTTCACTATATGCGACAAGTGTATTGGGCGTTCGATAAAGTACGGAGAGAAGTGCAAAATGAGTTGCGAAAAGAGGACCGTGTCCTCTGCAAAAGAAATAAAGAACTCCTGTGGAAATCACCGACCAAGTTAACGGAGGATCAGAAGGTCAGAGTGGCAGAGATATTAAGAGGTAAACCAAAATTAGAAGAGGCCTATGTGTTAAAAAATAAGTTGGATGAATGGTTTAAAACAAGTGATCATTCTACAGCAAGAGCTGGTTTAGAAGGTTGGTGCTCATTAGCGGAGAATTCAAACTTAGAGGCATTTAAATCGGTTGTACAAACATTCAAGCGATGGAAGAAGGAGATTATAAATTCATTTATCTATCCTTCTTACAGCAATGGATATATAGAAGGAGTCAACAATACAACAAAGGTGATCAAACGCATGTCTTATGGGATAAAAAGCTTTGTAAGACTTAGAAAGAAGATCTTATGGCGTCAAATTGTAAGAGAAGTGAGTGCGTATTAACACACTCACTCCTTGAGAGTAACTATTTTTGGGTGGATTTAGACACCACCACATTTGACAAAGAACC
>CAKQHO010000092.1 GCA_934234185.1 uncultured Psychrobacillus sp.
TAATAGGATAGAGGGATACTAAATTGAAAAAAGTTTTGATTATTTCTCAACATTTCTATCCAGAGATTGGGAGTGCGGGAAATAGAATGAAGGAAGTCTTTTCATTATTAAGTGAAAAGGGATATGAAGTGGATATACTGACCGCTAATCCAACTTATCCCAACCGCGAAATATATGAAGATAAGAAGTTTTGGAATGATGATGAGTTCAGTAAAAAATATGCTCAAAACATTACTCGCATTCAGGTGACAAGTAGAAAGTACGCAACAAATATTTTCAATAGACTGCTGTATTATTTGGAGATATCTCTGAAAATGCTACTTTTTATTATCAAGGACCGAAAACAATACGATGTCCTATATGTTACCTCACCACCAATTTTCATTGGATTTATTGGTGTATTTGCGAAGTTTCGATACAAAAATAGTAAGCTCCTTTTAGATATTCGTGACTTATGGCCTGAGTCCTTAAAGGGGGTCAATGTATTTAATCATGCGGTTATTCTTTCAATATTTGAGAGGCTTGAAACGTGGATGTACCGAAAGGCAGACGGGATAATTATTAACAGTAAAGGATTCTACGATCATATTAAGAATAAACTCAATAATCGTAAATTGAGGATTACTTTTATTCCTAACTCCTTAAGATTGAAAGATATTAGTGTAAGCAAAAATGAAACCAATGAATTCAAGGTTATTTATACTGGTAATCTAGGTCTAGCACAAGATGTTGAGTTGATTAAAGAAACAGCTGTAGGACTGGCTGACTATAATATACAACTGTCAATTATAGGCTATGGGATGAGATCGGGGGATTTGTATAATTATGTTAGAGAGCAAAATTTGACGAATGTTAAGATTTTCAAAGCATCTACGAAGAAAGAATTGTTTGAGATTTATAACAGTCATTCAGTTGGGCTTGTAACTTTAATACAAGCGGATGTTTTTGATACTGTACTACCTGGTAAAATAATTGATTATATGGGCTGTGGTCTTCCAATGGTCGCTGCTGTATCAGGGTTTAGTAAGAAATTAATTGAAGAGCTGAATGTCGGATATGTATCTGAGCATCATAATGCTGATGAGTTAGTTAGTAAGATTCTCTGCTTGAAGGATAATTATGAGGACTATTATGAGAAGGCCCATAATTGTAAGAAAGCTGTGGAACAAGAATTTTTGTGGGAGAATAACATTGAAAAACTAGTTGGTTTAATTGATGAATTAACGATAGCATCCTGATGAAATAAAAAGTATAGAGGTAGATGTATGAAGAACAAAAATGTATGCATGTTTGTATGGAATCACTTTACAAATGATGCGAGAGTTTTGAGGGAATGTACAGCACTTTCTGAGAAAGGATATTCTGTAGATTTAATCTGTATAGAGGATCCGTCAGATACTAGCCTTTCAAATTACGAAGAACGTAATGAACATTTTCATGTTTATAGAGTGAAAAGATACCCAGTCTTATTAGATGTGTACAAATACATAGTAACAATGTCAAAAAAACATCTTTGGTTTATGTTGCTGGTTGGTATTATGGCAGCCTTCTTGATTTATATTATGCCTCTTGTTTCAATCACAGCAATCATTTTATCAGCAATCATACTAAAGACAAGGCTTAAAGGAGTTATTATTAAGGGGAATATCATTATTCGAATGATTCTGAGAGGGTTTCGAAATAAATATGCAATCTATCATTCAAATGATTTGAATACATTGCCTCAAGGTTATATTTGTTCAAAGTGGAGATGGAAGAAACGTAAATTAATTTACGATTCCCATGAGGTACAAACAAGTCGAACAGGCTATGATAGCCCTATATATGGAAAGATGGAATCATGGTTATTACGAAGAGTTGATTCGATGATTGTAGAAAACCATACGAGGGCTAAATATAATGAAGAATTATATGGGCTCTATCCACATGTGGTTCATAACTATCCTTTTATTAATACAATTCCTTTGGAGGAAAAGGTAGATTTGCATCAGATACTTGGCCTGCCTCGAGATGAAAAAATTCTCTTGTATCAAGGGGGAATACAGACGGGAAGAGGATTGGATAAACTGATTGAGGCAGCGCCCTTCATTAAGGAAGGTGTGATTGTTTTAATAGGTGATGGGAAAATCAAAGAACAGTTAGTTAAAAAGGTAAATGAATTGCAATTGGAGGAGAAGGTAAAGTTCCTTCCCAAAGTTCCATTATCGGATTTGCCAAAGTATACGCTTAACGCCTATCTTGGCTTCCAGATTTTAAACAATGTATGCTTCAATCATTATTCTGCTTCCTCTAATAAATTATTTGAGTATTTACAAGCTAATGTACCAGTAGTAGCATGCAGCTTCCCGGAGATAAGGCGAGTAGTAGAGGGTGATCATGTAGGAATCTGTATTGATTCACATAATCCGCAACAAATAGCTGAAGCGGTAAATTTATTGATTGAGAATACACAATTAAGAGATGCCTACAGTGCAAATGCTAGAAAAGCCAGCAAGAAATATAATTGGGAACTTGAAAAGGAAACATTTATTTCAGTGTATAACACGATAGCATGATGAATAATCAAAGGTCTTTATTATGAACATGCAGGATATTTTGTGCAGTAACTAATAATACGGGCTTAATCTACTACCAATTGAACGGGATATTTTAAGTGAAGATGATTCTTTAATTAAAGATTGGATGATTTTGTAGTACAAAGGTACTGAATGGATGTCTAATATTCTCAAAAAAATAGCAAAATATAATTGTATTAATTGTCTAAATATGTTTTAATTTTGAGTATATAATTGTAAGAGAAATTAGTGAAATATCTACATAATTTTACAAAATGTAGAGAGCTTTCAGCGGAGATAGTATTATCATATCCAAAGGACATTTTTACTCGTTTGAAATATGAATGCTACACCTGGGGGCAATATGTTAGGAGGAATTTTTGTTGAAACTCTGTACGGTTGGTCTAGGATATATTGGTTTGCCGACTTCCATTATGTTTGCAAAGTATGGTGTAGATGTAGTTGGAGTGGACGTAAACGCAAGTGTTGTCGAATCTTTGAATAATGGATTGATTCATATTGAAGAGCCTGGTTTACAGGAAGCTTTGAACGAGGTTGTTAGTCGGGGAACATTTAGAGCTTCATTGTCTCCAGAAAAAGCAGATGCTTTTATTGTAGCAGTGCCGACACCTAACCTTGATGATTTACATAAATCATGTGATTTATCTTATGTAATGAGTGCTGTAAAACAAGTAATTCCTTATTTAACAAAAGGAAATACCCTGATTGTTGAGTCAACTATTGCGCCTAGAAGCATGGATGATTTTGTGAAACCACTTGTCGAAAAAGAAGGTTTTATTGTTGGAGAGGATATTTTCTTAGTTCATTGTCCTGAACGAGTTCTTCCTGGCCAAATATTGCACGAGTTAATTTATAATAACCGTATTGTTGGCGGGATTACAGAAGCATGCACAGAAGCTGGGGCTAAAGTCTATGAGACTTTTGTGCAAGGTGAAATTATTAAAACAAATGCTAAGACAGCTGAGATGTCTAAATTAATGGAAAATACATTCCGTGATGTTAATATCGCCTTGGCTAATGAGTTGACAAAGGTTTGTAATGAACTAGAAATTGATTCTTTAGAGGTCATTGAGATGGCCAATAAGCACCCAAGGGTAAACCTTCATACACCAGGACCTGGGGTAGGTGGTCATTGTCTTGCAGTTGACCCATACTTTATCGTGGCAAAAGCTCCAGAAACTGCTAAATTGATCGACCTTGCACGTACTATTAACACATCAATGCCACATTATGTGGTCGAGAACATTAATCACCTTATGGAACAAGCTCAAGGAAAAGTGGTTACTCTCTTTGGTTTGACTTATAAGGGGAATGTTGATGATATTCGTGAAAGTCCTGCAATGGAGATTTATGATTTATTGCTTAATGAAAATAGATATGAAGTGAGAGCATTTGATTCTCATGTAGAAGGGGATATTGTATATGCTGACATGGAACAGGCAGTTGATCAATCTGATTTGATCGTTGTGTTGACAGACCATGACGAATATAGAAATATCGACTTCAGCAAGCTATCAAATATGGCGACAAAACGAATATTTGATACAAAGAATATTGTTGGTAACAATCCTGATGACTTCGAGTATATTAATTTCGGTAATTTATATCAGTATACAAAGAAATCATTAGCACTTATTTAAGCAAAGCAATGTTAAATAAAGGTGTTGTTGAAGAGGATCGACTCCTTTGACAACACTTTTTTTATTGTAAAAAAGATGGGTGAGGGAGATATATGAAAAAAGCATATGATCGTATTACCGAAGCGTATTATGATAATTTAGGGAATGAATTTGGTGTTAAAGTTAGAGATAGGATTCATTGGATTTGTGAACAAGCGACTGGAGAAGTAATTTTAGATGTGGGGTGTTCACAAGGAATCACTGCAATTCTGTTGGGAAGAGAAGGCAAGAAGGTATGTGGTGTCGATTTAAATTCCGATGCAATAAGCTATGCGAATGAAATGCTCGCAAAGGAAGAATATTCCACAAAAGAGAATGTTCAATTCTATGCAGGTAATTATATGAACATGACCTTCGACGATGAAAAATTCGACTCTATAATCTTTGGAGAGATACTTGAGCATATAACCGATCCAAAAAGATTTATTAGGAAGGCATCAGATAAACTGATAAAGGATAATGGTAAGATAATTATTACACTTCCATTTGGTATTAATAACTATCATGATCATAAAAAGACATACTACCTACAGGATGTTTTAGATTTCCAGGTAGATGAACTGGTTATTGATGAAATCCGCTTTTTAGGGAAGTGGATAGGAATTACCTTGAAAAAGGATCAGAAAGAAAAAAAGTTAACTCCGAATGAGAACTTATTGCGCGATTTAGAGAAGGAGTTTTATTCCATTGAAGGTACCTTACTATCAAAGGTAGAAGCCTTATCAAGCGAACTTAAGAAGTCTCAAACAGATTTAAATCAATTGACCAATGATTTTGAGAATAAAATACAAGAAATGAAAAAAGCTGCTCATTTACAGGAAACAGTGGTTGAAAGTTTGAGAAGCCAAGCAGAAGAAGAAAAAAATTATCATGAAGGAATCACTCGGGATATTAAGAAACAATTAAATGTCGAAATCGCAAAAAATCAAGAATTACATAAGAGGATTACACAGCTAGAGGGTAATGGACCGAAAACGGATATAAATCATAAAGAAGTGGCTAAATTAACTTCTGAAGTGAATGATTTACGTAAGAAGGAAAAAAATTATCAATCCCAATTAATCCTTGAAAGAAAGAATAAAATTCATGCAGAAGAGCAGTTGTTGGCTAGCTACAAAAAAGAGGAAGCGTTGTTGAAATCCTATAAGGTATTATTGAAGAAGTATACTTCCTTAAGTAACTCTAAATTGGGGAAATTAACCCTATCATATTGGAAAAAGCGAAAACGATTAGTTGGGGGAAAATAAGTTGAATTTGAAATCAATTGATCAAAGATTATCGACATTAAAGAAATTACAGGAAGCTCTCGAGGAAAAAATAGAAAAACATAAATCAGAACTCTATGGCGGGAAAGTCGATGTTCAAAAGGTAAGCAGTTCCACTGTAAGCTCAGATAAAGTAAATTATTTAAAAAAACGTGATGCACTAAGTGATAAACAGTTCTTTAAGAGTATCAAAGGGAAACTAGAGCAAATTCCAGATAGCAATGGTTCACGATATTTTGAAAAGATGGATGTCAACATTGGAATCATTGCTGACGAATTTTTGTTTAACTCCTATAAGGATATTGCCAACTTCCACTATATAACAAGAGATAACTACAAGAAATATCGAAATAGATTAGACGTATTTATGGTGGTTTCAACCTGGAAAGGGTTGAATAATGAATGGAAGGGATTGGGGAATCCAAACATTCTAAAGCACCGAAAAGATTTAAAGCAAATCATTGATTATTATAGAGCGCAAGGGACCAAGATTGTTTTTTATTCAAAGGAAGACCCTGTTAACTATGAGATCTTTATCAATATTGCTAAAGAGTGCGATTATGTCTTTACAACAGCTGCTGAGAAAATTGAAGATTACAAGAAAGATTGCAATAACGATAAAGTATATTTGTTGAATTTTGGTATCAATCCTTTGTATCACAATCCGATAGGAATTAAGAAATTTCCTAAACAACGAGAGGTTTTATTCACTGGCTCTTGGTATGAAAAATATCCAATAAGACAAATGGAAACAAAAGCAATATTTGATGGTGTATTAAAGACAGATCGTAAATTGAAAATTATCGATCGTAATTACGATTTGAATTTAGAAGCATACTTCTTTCCAGAAAAATATTTACCGTATGTTTCGCCCGCGATTCATCATGAATATCTGCAAAAACTCCATAAACTATATGACTTTTCGATTAATCTAAATACGGTTAAATACAGCAAAACGATGTTTGCCAACAGAATTTATGAGTTACAGGCTTTAGGAAATATTTTAATTTCTAATTATAGTGTGGGAGTTAATGATAAATTTCCTAATGTCTTTATCACAAACTCAAGTAATGAAGTTCGAGATATTCTGACAAACTTTGAGGATACAGATATTTATAAACAACAAATAGCGGGTATTCGTAAGGTAATGTCAAATGAAACAAGCTTTAATCGGATAAGTGAAATGCTTGAAAAAATTGGGGTTTCGTATAAGGTTAATGCAAAGAAAGTGGCAGTGCTAGTTCCAGAAAAAACAGAGACTGCTAAAAAGCTCTTTGAAGTACAAAGCTATCCTCATAAAGAGCTGTTTACAGTAGATGAATTCAACGAGGGCTTAAAGAGATCTTTCGATATGATTGCTTTCCTTGATGATAATTGTTTCTATGGAGAATACTATTTAGAGGATTTAATCAACGGTTTTAAATATACAGATTCAGACTACATTACTAAGGATGTCTACTATTCTGGTGAATCTTATAGTAGTGGAATAGAATTTGATTACACTTCTAAAATGCCAAATAAATTTAGAACTGTTTTCTGGAGCAATGCATTCACATATGAGCAATTACTGAACTATAATAAGGATGAACAAATTCCTAATGGATTCAGTATCGATAGATTTGAATACAATGAGCACCTCCCGGAACAAGTGGAAACCAAAAAGCAATATAAATTATCTGTCATCATTCCAACGTATAATAATGGAGAGCATTTGCAATTCAAGTGCTTTAATAGCTTGAAACGTAGCTCCATGTTTAGTGATATGGAAATTATTATTGTGGACGATGGTTCAACTGAAGAGGATACTATTCGTGCTATCGAGAGACTTGCAAGAGAAAATCAAAATGTGAAGACATATTTTTATGAGCAAGGTGGTAGTGGTAGTGCTTCTAGGCCAAGAAATAAAGGCTTTGAACTATCCACTGCACCATATATCACATATTTAGATCCTGATAACGAGGCTGTTAATGATGGTTACTTTGCGCTTTATAAGGAATTAGAGAATAATGATTATGACTTAGTTGTGGGTAATATGTGGAAGTTTGATAACCAGAAGGAAGTATTATTCGATTATTATAAAACAGCTATTCAGATGAATGGTGACGATGTCATTGAATCTAATCATAGAGAGTACTTAATTAACAGTCAATTTAAGGCTATGAGTATTCAGGCCTTAATTGTTAAGCGCGAAGTTATTCAAGATAATCATTTAACAATGGTTGAAGGAGCTGCAGGGGAAGATACGTTATTCTTCCACGAGTTATTATTAAATTCGGATAGAATAAAGGTTATTGATCTCCCGATTCATATTTATTATGCTGCAGTGACGGGATCGACGGTCAATTCTATATCAAAAAAGTTCTTTGAGAAATATTTGATATTAGAAAGAAGTAGGGCTGAATTTCTAAGAAATAAAGGAATTATGAATGACTACATGAATAAGCGATTTGAGTATTACTTTGAGAATTGGTATCTAGTTAAGCTTAAGAATGTATCCAGTGTGGATGCAAAGGAAAGTATTATATTGCTATCAAAAATTCTCGATTTGTATAAAGATGACTTCAAACCAGAGGATAATAGAATAAAAAGATTCTTATTATTAGCAGCTAAAAAGAAATATGAAGTTATTGAAAAAGAATATATAGGATAATTGATGACAGGGAGGTAGGGGTCTGCTTACATGTATACTTAGTTGTAGGTAGGCCTTTACCGTTAATCAATTTTGCTTGGAAAATGGTTTACTGAATGTGAACTCTTCGGCCTAAGTAATACATATTCTACTTAGTGCTGGTAGAAATAATGATATTAAGGAAGAATAATGATATGGTAGAGAGCTTAAAGATTTTAAATGAACAATTACGTTCATTGCCTTTAATAATTAGGATTGCCTTGTATGATACAAAGTCGAAATATCAGTTGCATTATTTGGGCGTTTTCTGGCAGCTACTAAATCCCTTAATTCAGATTATGGCTTATTGGTTTGTGTTTGGTGTGGGAATTAAACGAGGAGCTCCGGTTGATGGGTATCCCTTTATTATTTGGATGCTTGCTGGAATTATACCGTGGTTCTTTATTGCTCCTACTCTAACGGAAGGTGCAAATAGTATATATAAGCGAATAAATTTATTGTCGAAAATGAATTTCCCAGTCAGTGTTCTTCCGTCAGTGACGATTATGTCAAATTTATTGAGCTACTTCACTATGATTGCTTTATTCATTCTTGTAATGGTTTTAAGTGGTTATTATCCTACGTTACATTGGCTGCAGTATTTTTATTATTTGTTTTGTATGATTGCTTTTATGTTCTCAATCAGTCTATTTAACTCAACCATAAGCGTAATTATTAGGGATTATCAACAATTGCTGCAATCAGTGACTCGACTGTTATTTTTCTTGACACCAATATTTTGGAATATGGGGCATTTGAATGAAACTTTACAGACAATTCTAAAATTAAATCCTTTTTACTATTTGATTGAAGGATTTAGAAATACCTTCTTAAATGGTGATTGGTTCTTTAATGATGTCAAGTATGCATTGTATTTCTGGATTATCACATGTATATTCTTTATCCTTGGGTCAATGTTGCATATGAAATTTAGAAATCGCTTCGTTGATTTTCTTTAAAAGTTAGGAGATTAAAAGACGATGAGCTACAAAGTTTCTTTCAATAATGTTTCAAAAAAATATTCCTTAACTAAAACGAAGATGCAAAAGATTAAGGAGTTGTTTTTCCCGAATCATTCGAAAAACAACTTTTATGCAGTTAGAAACGTATCCTTTGAGGTTAGGGAAGGTGAGACGATAGGATTCATTGGTATAAATGGTTCCGGGAAATCTACTATGTCCAATTTGCTGGCTAAAATCATTCCACCCACAGAAGGGAATGTTTATATTGATGGACAGCCTTCATTAATTGCCATTGCAGCAGGGTTGAATAATGCACTTTCGGGTAAAGACAACATATTTTTGAAATGTTTAATGATGGGGTTATCAAATAAAGAGATAAGTGAAATTTATGATGACATTGTTGAGTTCGCTGATATAGGTGATTTTATTGATCAGCCTGTTAAAAGTTATTCAAGTGGGATGAAATCTAGGCTTGGCTTTGCTATATCTGTACATATCGAGCCAGATATTCTTATAATCGATGAAGCTCTCTCTGTTGGGGACCAAACTTTTTACCAAAAATGCATAAATGCCATAAATGATTTTAAGAAACAAGGCAAGACCATTTTCTTTGTAAGTCATTCAATAGCTCAAGTAGAAAAAATCTGTGATCGAGTAGCTTGGATGCATTATGGAGAAATGAAAATGTTTGGAGATACACAAGAAGTTGTTAAGGAATATAAGGAGTTCATCAATTGGTACAATAAGCTTTCCAAAAAAGAAAAGGATGAGTATCAAATTCAGAATAAGGAAAGTAGAAAGCATCAGTTATACTCTGAAATGAAAATGACAAATCGAAGCAGTTCTAGAAGAAAATCGAAGAAGGGTATTCTTTGGTCCTATCTGCCTGTTCTGATTCTCTCTGTTCTCCTTGTAGGGATAGGGGCCTCTATGTTTAGCGAAAGACCTCTACGAAACATTGTCACCTTTGGAATGATAGGGACTGACCCAACGGCCATAAAAGAAGCAAAAGTAGTGACTGAACAGAAGGAGATTTTGGATCTAGTTAATGAGAATGGCTATATCATATCAGAAGATGCTGTGATATATAACGATGCGGCGCTTACTGAAGAAGCAAGCAAACTACCCTTTGGATCTGAGATTGTTATAAAAGAGAAGAATGGGGAAACTGCGCATGTTTTAGCTGGAGATAAATCAGGATATATGGAATCAGCTAATATCGATATCAGAGAAGCCTTAAACCCGGCATTTTTATCAGTTTCTGAGTTTAATGATTACTTCTCGGATAAGGTTGCAGACTCCTACCAATTTCTCTTGTCATTTGTTGGCCGTGATAAGCAACAGTTAATGAATAACTTATTAGGGTATGAAGAAATGACTGAGGGCACACAACAACTGCTTTATTTGCCAGGTGAAGATGTTCAATATATTATCGACCAGAATGGACAAGCAATATCCATTGTTTTCAATGATTTCCGCTATATTAGTCCTGAGGAACTTCAACTAGATGATGATCAGTATGTGATGGACATGAGTAAGACACGTTATTCCTTTAGCACAGACGAAGCTATGTATGTGATTGACGGAGTAAGTAATCAACTACGCTATACATTAAAGTAATAGTCTACCATAGAAATGAGGGATTCTAATGGGTGATAAGGAAAATAAAACGGACAATCAACTTTCCGCGGATTTTGCTGAATTAATCAAAACAGTCTATGAACAAGGTGTAAGTGGTAAAATGACATCGCCAGCTGCAATGGTAGAAGAAATCAAAACGAGAATTAAAATGATTTATAAATAAAGAAACCCAGATCAGGATAGACTTGATCTGGGTTTCTTTGTATCTTTATTTACTTGTTCATTTGTAAATGCTTCTTCAAAGTGTCTTGTAAAGTGGTAAGCTCCTCATCAGGAACAATATAATAGTAGATGCCGTCAATTTTTGTGCCGCTGCCGGAGATTTGAATTTGCTCAAATGACTTAGCAGCTTCTTTATAGTTCTTCTGAATCGTTACCATTTGAGAAAAGGATAAATCTGTTTTCACATTGTTTCCTAATGCATCAAAGATTGAATCAAAGTTTGTTAAAGAAGAAAGGCTCGCTCCTTCTTTAATAACAGCTTGAATAATTTGCCGCTGACGTTTTTGTCTTCCGAAGTCTCCTTGTGGGTCTTGCTTGCGCATACGTGAATAGGCTAGCGCTTCTTTTCCATTCAGGGTTATCGTTCCTTCAGCAAAGTGGAAACCGTCATAAGAAAAATCTAAATCATTTACTACCGTTACTCCACCGACCGCATCCACAATATCCTGGAAACCTTCCATATTCACTTTTGCATAGTAATCGATGGGGATATCAAGGAAATTCTCGACTGTTTCCATGGCCATCTCTACTCCGCCAAAAGCATATGCGTGGTTAATCTTGTCTTGTGTGCCGCGGCCTATAATCTCGGTCCGAGTATCCCTTGGTATACTTACCATTTTGACAGATTCTAAGACTGGATTAACCGTTAGGACAATCATTGTATCCGAACGGCCTCTGTCGCCATCGCGTTCGTCCACACCAAGTATTAATACAGAGAATGGAGCTCTATCACTTAAGCTTATCTTTTCAGACCTTTTCTCAGACTTTTCGCGGTTCGTCTTCTCATGCATGTTATCAACCGCACTTGTTAATGAATTATATACAGTGAATCCATAGACACCGACGGCTAAGATAAGAATGCCTAATACGATAAGTGTAATTCTTAGCCACTTTTTTTTCTTTCTTTTTTCTGATCTCATATTGCAACCCCTGATTTTCTGAATTTTTTATCATACATATTATTATAGCTTATTTTGTTTTGTGATAGAATATGTAATTTTGTGTATGGTATATGAATATTTTGTCGGATTCAAATTATTGATTTTCAGGTTGTAAAGACCTGTTTTTAGTATTGGTGATTTAACAGAAGTGGGAATAAAGAAATAGTTATATAAGCAATCATAGAATACATTATCCTGGTAACTTGTATTGGTTAGTATTATTTAGTTTGGATTATTGTAAAGTATGGCAAAACTCGATAAAGTTTGTATAAATAGTACATGTTTCACCAAAACACATAGACCTATATAGATGACTGAATTATAATTATACTATGTGCAAAAATTAGGAGGCAGCGAAATGGGTAATAAGTTAAAAATCATGACTATCTTTGGAACAAGACCGGAAGCGATTAAGATGGCTCCTTTAGTGAAAGAACTAGAGAAATATCCGGACCTAATAGAACCATATGTGACAGTTACAGCTCAGCATCGTCAAATGCTAGACCAAGTGTTACAGATTTTTGCGATCAAGCCCGACTATGATTTAAACATTATGAAGGATAAACAGACTTTATCAGGTATAACTGTACGGGCATTAGAAGGGTTAAGTAAGGTCATGGAAGAAGTGCAGCCAGATTTAGTACTCGTTCATGGCGATACGACAACTACCTTTGCGGCAAGTCTTTCTGCATTCTATCATTCTGTTGCTGTAGGTCATGTTGAAGCGGGTTTACGTACATATAATAAATAT
Source organism: uncultured Psychrobacillus sp. (assembly GCA_934234185.1). Taxonomy (GTDB): domain Bacteria; phylum Bacillota; class Bacilli; order Bacillales_A; family Planococcaceae; genus Psychrobacillus. Next base: position 12,706 of record CAKQHO010000092.1, read on the forward strand.
TCTCCTTATCCAGAGGAGATGAATAGACAGTTGACAGGTGTATTGAGCGATCTTCACTTTGCTCCAACACCTAAGTCTAAGCAAAATCTATTGCTCGAACATAAACAAGAAGATATGATTTTTATTACGGGGAATACAGCTATTGATGCTTTGTCTACAACAGTAAAAGAGGATTATCAGCATCCCATTCTTGAACAGCTTCAAAATGATCGTCTAGTCTTAATGACAGCGCACCGTAGAGAAAATTTGGGTGAACCAATGCGTAATATGTTCAAGGCAATTAAGAGGTTAACAGAAACTCATAGAGATATCCAAGTTGTATATCCTGTGCACATGAATCCAGTTGTACGGGAATTGGCGAATGAAATTCTTGGAGACGATGAACGTATTCACTTAATTGAGCCATTGGATGTTATTGACTTCCATAATTTCGCATCAAAAGCTCATTTGATTCTGACAGATTCCGGTGGTGTGCAAGAAGAAGCTCCATCTCTAGGAGTGCCTGTATTAGTATTGCGTGATACAACAGAGCGTCCAGAAGGAATTGAAGCAGGTACGCTCAAACTAGCTGGTACGAATGAAGAAACAATCTTCCAAATGGCGAATGAATTATTATCTGATTCAGAAGCACACGCAAGGATGGCGAAAGCTTCCAATCCGTATGGGGATGGAGCAGCTTCTCGCAGGATTGTAGAAGCAATCCTTTATTCAAAAGGTATGATTGACCAAAAACCAGAAGATTTCCGTCCATGAGTAAAAGGCTGCTTGTACGAGGTACAAGCAGCCTTTTTATAGGGTTAAGAAAAAGAGAGTTAAAACAATGGCTCTCACGTATAGAATTTCTATTTTTTAAATACCGTCTCAACCACTTTTTTTGCCGCGTCCCCATTCTCCCAGCTGCAGAATCGTTCGTAGAAGGCATCATAGT